>DSBH01000192.1 GCA_011056825.1 Deltaproteobacteria bacterium
ACCAAAAACCGTTCGATAATCTCGAAGAACGCCGACCTTTCGTGATATCCCTGTAACTCACGAAACAAGGCGAGGATATTACCACGCTGCTGATGTAAATCCCTGTTGAGCAGCCGATCGAATAATCTCCTGAGACGCTTTTCGAACGGCACAATGGCGAAGATCAGGGCAACAATCAGGGCGGCGTTGAGCATGTACGAGTCAATTCCGATCCACGACTCCAGGCCGGTACTGGCGGCCCTGACAACAAAAAAGTAGACGCTGAGGGTCGCGGCGGAAAGAATGGTATAGGTCATTCCCCCGCTGAGCATCTTCCCGGGCTTGAACAGGTGAAACTTCATGATGGTTATGAGGAAAAAAAGAGCGACAATAAAAGTGAAAATGGTTGAAAGCCAATAAAAGGACGCCGGATTCCGCAGGCTGGCCTTCAGCAGAATGATCGCTATAAACCCGACAAAGATGAATACCATCCCCGACACGAAAAAACGGGTCTGGTTTTTGAGACGGATAGTGCGCAAGTGCTTGATCTTCATAACAAGAACAACGCTTCCCCACACGATGTAACTCAGTGAAACAAGCAGGAGAAATAAGAAAACAGGATTGAGGTTGAACGTAAGATGATAATGGTAAATATTGAGTGCCTCTTTCAGGGAAACCAGTTCTATCTGAAAGTCAGGAAAAGACAGGCACAGGCCCAGAACCGGCAGCGAGAAAACGGCCACATAAAAGATGGGCCTCGTCGCAAACGTGCCCAGGTTCTTGGGGAAGAGATAGGAAATAATCACGTAGAATGCCGGAGTGAGAAAAATAACTCTGTAAAGAATCTGCGCACCCAGCATGGCTGGTAACAGGTCGGCGCTGTTTAACATGAGAATTTCGGCCAGGTTCCAGACGGCGAAACTGAAGATGAAAGCCGCAAACCACCGGTGCAAGGTTGCCCGCGGATTTTCCATCAGGACGATGAAAGCGGTGCTGAAATTGACCGTAAAAGAGATGATCGCCGGGAGAGAATAAATATTCATACGCGACCCAACTTTTTTATGAAAGCCGGAGACGCAGAAACGGACGTCAGTCCGCACCCGTGCAGCGGCACGATGCCTGTTGCCTTAGTGTGCCCTTTTAACATTATTTTTGATTGTACACCGCAATGGTCCTGTTTACCAGTCTTCAGCCGGACCACGCGCCTGGTGGGTGATTGCCGGTCCGCCTGTTGAAACAACATGCAGCAGCTTCAACAGCCGATCTGAGCGGAGGGATGAAATTCCGGAGGCAGCCGATGACCGTCTGAACCACCCCCTCCCGGAGGGGGAAAGCGTTACTCTCGGGATTTCCTTGCGCTGAGCAACCTGACATATCCCCTGAAGTGAAACCACTCGGTGAATTCTTCGAATCCGTGTCCCCGTAAAATTTTTTTCCAGTCTCTGCTCACGAAATCAAAGGCGTACTTACATTCAAAGGTTTTGAAGATCAGACGGTGGTGAACCGGTATCGTGTCCAGGTTGAATTCGGCATAGTCAAGTATGTGAAATGTTCCGCCCGGCTTGAGATGGCGATACGCGTTCTGAATGATGATGTCGCGGACATCGTGCGGAAACCCGTGGATGACGAAACTGATAAATACCTTGTCGACGGAAATTCCCAGATCGAACCGCTGATCGATACGCGTGCGAATAAACTCCGCCCGCCTGTCGTTTTGAAACGTGCGTAAAAAATGTTTTCCCATGTGGTCGGAAATGTCCAGCCCGGTAACCTTTCCCCGCTCGTTAAGAAATCGCGTCATGAGACGGGCGTTTCTTCCCGTCCCGCACCCCAGGTCCAGGATGTGATCTTCGGGATTGATGCGCATTTCTCTTATGGCTTTTCGTATAAAACCAGCGTACAGACCCAGCGACCCGATGTTCAAAACCCTGTCGTAATGCTTTGCGAGAGTGGTCGTCAACTCAACGCCGGAATCGGGATAAATCTTTTCGGCCATATATCCAACACTCCTCCTTATACGTTTCGCGAGTCAGGATAACCCGCTGTTCCTGGACATGTGGCGCGCGCGAATGCCTGTCACCATGAAGAACGGTTTCACCGCGGCAGCCCGGCCCAGGGAGCAGAAAGGGAAAAAGTTCTTGAGACCTGTTCGTCAGGCCTCGTATCCGGCGTGCCGGATGGCGTCTTTCACCTTTCTTATGTCGACGTCGTCTTCCATATCAAATGCCACGAGATGTTCGTCCAGGAACACATTGACATTGGATGTTCCCCGCACCGATTCGACCGCCTTTTTAACAGTCCCCGCGCAGTGCATGCAGGTCATCCCCTGAACGGGCAGTTTTATTTTTTTGCCTTCCACTCTAATGTCCTTTCGTAATTTGTCCAGAATCTTTATCTTCAGATAATACCATCCGATCATGAGTGCCAGCGCGACGGATCCGGCGATTTTCAGCCACGGGGGGATCACGCCGTGTTCATGTATCATCATGACATTCTGAAACCCAAAATGAACTGTCGTAATATTAAGAAGATAGCCAAGCGCCAGGCTGACAATAACAATCGCCGACAGGTAGATGACCGTCGCCTTTTTCCCCAGCACTTTCAGGACGGTCGTGATCGTCATGGCATTGGTCGCGGGACCGGTCAGAAGGAAAACGAGGGCGGCCCCCGGCGACATGCCTTTCATGACCAGCGACGCGGCGATCGGCGTCGACGCGGTAGCGCACACATACAGGGGAATTCCCACGGCGATCATCAGCAGCATTGATAAAAAATTATTATCGAGATATCGCTCAAAAAACCCGTCCGGAACGAACGCCGTTATGGCGCCGGCGATGATCATTCCCAACAGGAGCGCGTTTGCAATAGAACCAAGCAGCTCGTATTCCACATAGTTAAAAATCGATTTAAGGCGGGCGGCCGGACTGTCATCCTCACCGGGTGCGGCCGGTGAAACAGCCTCTCTGGCGGGATTTTTCTCGCCGGTTATATTCACCGCGATTCCCGCCGCCAACGCCGTCACCAGTGAAGCGATGATCCTGAAAAGAGCGAACACCCAGCCCATGAGAGAATAAGTGATCATGAAGCTGTCGGCGCCTACCTGCGGTGTCGCGATAAGAAACGACACGGTCGCTCCCTTTGACGCGCCGCTGTTTTTCAGAGACGCCGCCATTGGAACGACGCCGCACGAACAGAGCGGAAGCGGAATGCCGAACAGGGTCGACTTGACAACAGAGCGGACGGAATTACGGCCCAGATGGTGACGGATAATGGATTCGGGAAACAGAACGTGCAAAATCCCGGCGACACAAAATCCGACCAGGAGATAGAAGGCTATCTCGTTGAACAAAAAAATTATTTCACGTACCACGTGAATCATAACATCCATCTGTTACACTCCGTTCCCTGAAGGCGAAGCCTCGTTTTTTTTCGTAAGCTTCTTCCCGCTCCCGGTGAACGGCACGCGCCCGCCTCATCAGCCGTGTTTTTCATGAAGCGTGCCGCACGCTTCTCCGGCGAACGCGAGATGATCGTCCCGCGATTCCAGGACTTTACTGATCTTTGTCAGCTCCTTTCCTGAAATCGTGAACATTGCACATTCTCCTTCACGTGATTGTCTCCCGGACAACCCGCCGCACCAGTTTCGTATAATACTCCGTAATATTCGCGACGAGACTGCATGACACCCGTGGACCGTCGATTTGCCTGTATACCCAGCCTGTCTCGCTCAGCACCTTCAGGTGCTGGGAAACGCTGGCCTGGGACAGCGGCAGCGCGTCGACAAAATCCGAGCAGATGTACCTTTTTTCAGGCGGCTTGTGATAAAGCATTCGAACAATTTCAATCCTGGCGGGATGAGCCAGTCCTTTTGAGAGACGCGTCA
>DSBH01000085.1 GCA_011056825.1 Deltaproteobacteria bacterium
ATCAAATGGATTATTATGAAAAAGCGGCCGCGGAGCAAGTCGCTCCGGCGGCCGCTTTTTCATGTTTACGGGGGTTTATTATCGTACCCACTATTCCTTTTCGGCCATATAGGCGATCAAATCGACTACGCGGCAGCTGTATCCCCATTCGTTGTCATACCAACCGCACACTTTGAGCAGGGTTCCGTCGATGAGATAGGTTAACGCCATATCGTAGATGCAGGAATGCGGATCCTTGGTAAAATCTTTTGACACCAGGGGTTCGTCGGAATACCGAAGAATGTTTTTCAGTGGTCCGCCAGCGGCTTCCCGAAAGGCCCCGTTGACGGCATCGACAGCCGCCTCCTTTTCAAGATCGACCACCAGGTCAACGAAAGAAACCGTCGGTGTCGGCACCCGTATTGAGAGGCCGTTCATTTTACCGTTCAGCTTGGGAATGACTTTCCCGATGGCTTTTGCTGCCCCAGTGGTGGTGGGAATCATCGACACGGCCGCCGCCCGTGCCCGCCGCAGGTCGCTGTGGGGAAAATCCAGGATTTTCTGATCGTTTGTATAGGAATGGATTGTTGTCATCAATCCCTTCCTTACACCGAAGGCGTCATCCAGCACCTTGACCATGGGCGCCAGGCAATTCGTGGTGCACGAGGCGTTGGAAACCACGTTGTGTCGTTCCGGGTCGTACCCCTCTTCGTTTACTCCAAGAACGAGCGTTATATCCTCGTTTTTCGCCGGCGCCGATATAATGACCTTTTTCGCTCCCGCTTCGATGTGGCGGGCGGCCTTGACAGCGTCCGTGAAGAGCCCGGTTGATTCGACAACCATGTCGACGCCGAGATCTTTCCAAGGAAGTTTCGCGGGATCGCGTTCAGCCAGTACCCGAAACTCTTTTCCGTCAATGCGTATGGTCCCCTCGCCGGCCTCGACGTCGCCCGGAAAGGCCCCGTAATTTGAATCATACTTGAAAAGGTGGGCGAGGGTTTTCTCGTCCGCCAAATCGTTGAATGCCACAACCTCAAGGCCCGGAATATTCTTCTCCAGCGCTGCCCTGAGAACCAGACGTCCTATTCTTCCAAAACCATTTATTCCTATTCGTGTCAAAGGACCCTCCTTTTTTTGTCCGTTTCATCGATCTTTCGAGGCGGGCGCCACTTCGGACGATGATGACGGTTGTTCTTGCTGCGATTCGACTGCCCGCACTGCCGGTTTTTCTTCCCCCCACAGGCTTGTCGGCTCCGGCCGCGGTTTCCCGTTCGCCCGGTTATGAAATGAGTGAGTCGGGCGTCGGCGGTGGCACATCAACGGGTTGTACAATTTGATGTACCGTTTCTTTCGTGCCGCCGATCTCCAGTTTTCCAAAGAGCAGCTTAAAACGATCCTCGAGCTCTGTCCCGATGGCCTCTAGAACCCGGGTGTCGAGATGCCAGAGCTCCTTCTTGAACCGGCCGAACCCCTTTTTGCGGGTTTTATAAATGAACTGTTCTTCCGTATCGTTCTCTTTCTTTTCTCCCTTGAGTTCAGACCGGATATAGTCGTATATCCTGTTTTTCAGGGATTCCGGGAAATGGGGACTGTCGTAGATGATATTCTGGAATCCCGTCGCCAGGTGGATTTCGGCGGTACCGGTTGCGGGGAACCTGTCGAATGCCTCTTCGGGCAGGGTTGAAGCGCCGTGCTGAACAGCACCTGCGAGACCGTACTTCGACCGGGCGATTTGGGAAATGGATTCAAGCGTGTCGAAGTCGATTTTGACCGTCGCGATCGACCCGTCGGGAAGAGGAACTCCGCCGTGGGTCGTGCCGGTCTGAATGCTGATTTTGCTGATGCCCGTTACAGGTCCCGCGGATGCGTTCTTCCCGAGTTCTTCCAGGTAACCTTCCATGAATATTTCAAATTCCTCGACCGTGGTGTTCTTGCTTCCCACCTCGCCGATCTCGCCGCCCACTGTTATGGTAACGCCCTGAGGTTCGAGGTTTCTGATCAGCTGTGTCATATCCGCCGTTATGGCGAAATTATCTCTCTGCTGTTCCTTGATTGATCCCTTCGACAGATCGACCAGCGTGGACGCGTCGATGTCGATGTTGTAAAATCCGCCCGGTATCGCTTCCCGTATAAGCTGTTTCACGGCTTCCAGCTCGGTGGAGGGATCGTTTCGATATTTCTTCGCGTTAATCTGGAAATGGTCGCCCTGTATGAAAAGGGGTCCTCTGTATCCCGTTTTGATGGCGGCCGCTGTTACCGCCGCCGTATATTCGGCTGGCTTCTGGCTGGTGTACCCGATCTCTGACCGGGCGATTTCAAAAAGAATCGCCGCTGCGTCCATGGCGAGGGCGGCTCTGAAAACCGCCTGGGCGCTGTGAAAGGCAATTCCCCTGAGATTGATCGCCGGCACGGTGAACCCGGAAACGCTTTCCTTCCCCATGGCTTCGTAGAGCGGCTGTATTGATGCAGGCATGATTCCAAGCGCAGCTCCGACCCGCCGTATAATCCACGTCGCCGCTTCTCTCACCTTTTCGTCAGTGCTGAGCGCCATGGAATAAGCGAGATAATCCACCAGTTCTTCTCTTAACCGGGATTCATCCAGTATGGTCACCCGATTGTCCTCAAGGTCCACTATTCCTTCGATGCTTTTACGCAAATCATCAATCGTTGAAAATATCACGGGTTCCTCCTTTCTCACTCGGTTCCTGCGGCCAGAAATTCCCGGGCCTTTTCGATTTCGAAACGACTCCCGATGTAGACGGGGTTCCGTTGGTCGAGACTATCCGCCGGAATATCAAGAATATCCCGCAGTCCGTCCGTCGCCTTGCCCCCGGCCTGTTCAATGAGAAACGCCATGGGTTGCAATTCGAAATTAAGCCGCAGCTTCCCCCGGGGATTGTTCTTCAACGCCGGATAGGTAAAAACACCGCCCCGTTTGATCAATACCTGGTTTATATCGGGAACGAAGCCCCCACTGTAGCGAAGCTTGTATCCTTCACGTTCAAGGAATTCTATGTAGCGGGTGTGTGCTTCCGTCCAGTCCCTGCGAAGGCCGCCGAGACTGTAAATGGATCCCCGTTCTTTCAGCATGATGTTTTCTTCGGAGAGCACGTATTCACCCTCACGGTTCAGAACGAATTCGTGTGTGCCTTTTCCGGCCGAATAAACAAACGTTATGAGCGGGCCATAGGTTATGTAAAGGGCCGCCGCCATGGTATCTCTTCCCCTGGCCGGCACGTGGTTTCGGTGAATGCCGATGATTGTTCCTATGGCGAGATTTGTGTCCACCAGCGATGAGCCGTCAAGCGGGTCCGCCGTGACGAAATATTTCTCATCGCCCTGACCCACCTTTATTGTTTCCGCGAGTTCCTCCGAGGCGTATTCCCGCACGAATCCTGAATGTTCAAGCTGGATTCTTAAAATCGTATCGGAACTGCGGTCCAGGGCAAGCTGTTCTTCGTTATAGATATTTTTCAGGCCGGCAAGCTTCCTGTTCGATTCGTGTATCTTGGCCGAAATATATTTGCCTGTCACGGCGATTTGCCAGATGAGCCGCCTGAGATCAACTTCGATTCCCGCCATCCACATATGGCGACGGAGATCGACGAAATGTTTTGTGGCATCGGAGATATTGTCTGCGGACATAATTATTCACGCTCCTCTCTCCTCCTTCCGGGGACCACGCGGTCGCTTCAACCCGAAAGTGGAAACAAACTTTACAGGAGTTGCCGAAAAGTGTCAAGGCGATACGGGAGGGAACGTACGGTGCAAGCGGATTTCCAAGGATGAAAGGAGGAGCGGTTCCGGGTTGTCAACAGGTGGCCACGGGCCGTTTTGAGCAATGACATGAACAGTGGCTGCCCGGCGTTCAAGTATCAAC
>DSBH01000238.1 GCA_011056825.1 Deltaproteobacteria bacterium
ATCCGTACCAGGGCGCTCCTGGCGGCGTCTTGACAAGTTCTCTCAGCAATGCCGGGCTGAGCGCGTTGTCCACCAGGTGAATAAGTGCCGGGTCGTGATCATCGACAAGCTTCCGTAAATCATTAGTCACTGTCTCCGGCGGCACGGGACGGTAGCGGTTTCTCTCGGCCCGTTCGGGACAGAACGAACAGTTTAACCACCAGCAGCCGCGGGACGCGTCGTAGGGAAGCACCAGGCCGGGCGAGAGATACCGGTCAAGCGGGAGTCCCTCGTATCGCGGAGGAAACAAGCGGTCATCGCCGGCCTTTCCAAAACAATCCAGCAGTGATTTTTCGCCGGGACCGTCGACCCAGAGGTCAATCACGTCCCGAAAGGGATCAGACCACGCCGGGTTCCGCTTCCAGGACGTGGCCAGTCCTCCGCCGACAATTATTTTCAGGCCCGGATCGATCCGGCGGATATACCCCGCCAGCGCGAAGGCCGTCAGCGCCTGGCTCAGGAAGTTGAGGGACAGACCGACCACCGCGGGGCGCGTCTCGTCAAGGAGCGACGGAATCCGCTCCTCGAAGTAGGAATAAAAGGGATTTGTCTCGGGGTTTGCAAAGGACCGGAGACAATCAGCGCTTCGCACGGGCGACAGGTGTTCGTCATGATAATCGGCAAGGGACAGGCGGACGCCCGACGGCCGGGCCGCCAGCTGGAGCACCCGGTGTATATCCATGACGGCGCGACGGTAGCGATCGAATTTGTTGCAGATTGTCGGGGTTCGGATCTCTTCGAGCGCCTTCGGCAGGTGACGCCGCGCCCGGCGGGTCCAGGTGTCGTTGACGTCGTCGCGGCAAGGAGCCCGCAGCAGATGCAGTATGCCTTCAATGTTGGCGTCCAGCAGCGCGCAGGAAACGCCGCTGGCTTCCAGAGCTCCCGCCAGGCGCGCTATTCCCGGCGGCGGCTCGGAGGGCTTGACCAGGGGCGGGTTGATCAGCAGGCAGGACATCGAGGATAATCCAGGGGAAACACGTTCACGCGGCAGGCCGTCACTTCTTCCCCTCGAAGAGGGAATAAAAATCACTCTCCGCGTCGGCCAGAAGAGTTTCCACATCCTCTTCGAGCTTTTCGAAGCGTTCGATGATCGCACGGGTCCGTTCTGTCAGCTCAAGGGATTTTCGCCCTTCGCCGGAACTGACCAGTTCCATGCCCATGCGCTCCTCGGAGGCCTTGAGCCGGCCCCAGGCGGCCCGGTAGGACATGCCCAGTTTTTTGGCCGCGGCGTTGAGACTGCGTTCTTCCTCAAGCGCCTGCAATATGTCGTCCCGTCCCCGTCCGAACAATACCTTGCCGTCCTTCTCTATCCATATCTTGTATTTTATTTTCATAGAGCGCGTCCTTTCCGATACATCGTTATAGAAACCGCGACACCGCCCTGTCAATGGCATTTAATACAAGACTACCTATTCCTGGAAAAAATAATCCCGTGAGGGATTGCTTAACCCGCATGCAGGTATGTTATATACAACATACAACAAAGAAGGCGGGGCATCCGGTGAACGCGGCAGGCCGCAACCGTTTGTTCAATAGTATCCGCCATAAAACCCGGAGGGAGCATTCTCATGAAAGCAGCCGTATTGAGAGGACCGGAAACTATCAAGACAGAAATCGTGGACGATCCGGTTGTCCCCGATGATGGAATCATCATTCGCGTCAAGGCCTGCGGCATCTGCGGTTCAGACCTGCACGTTTACAAAGCAGGCGAAGACGTCGGAACCATCTTCGGTCACGAGTTCAGCGGCGACGTGGCTGAGGTGGGCAAAAACGTCACCGCCGTGGGATTCCGGCCCTGCGGCAAATGTTTCTGGTGCCTGCGCGGGAAATTTCACCGTTGCTCGAACATGGAACTCACGGGATACCAGCTTCCCGGCGCCATGGCCGAGTATGTCCCCATTCCGACCGCCATTCCCGGCCGGACTGTCTTCAAGCTGCCGGATACCATGACTTACGAAGACGGCGCCACCGTGGAACCCCTTTCCGTAGCCGTGTTCTCGGTCAGGAGATCGCCTCCGAAAGAAAACGATACCGTTGCCGTCCTGGGCCTGGGTGTGATCGGACTTAACACCATACTGGTTCTCAAATCCATGGGCGTCTCCCGGATACTGACAAGCGGCCGCCGCCCGCCCCGGCTCGAGGCGGCCAAAACCTGCGGCGCCGACCTGGTGGTCGACGCGGCGAAGGATGACGCGCTCGCGGCCATCATGGAGGCGACCGGCAAGATGGGTGTTGATTGCGTTGTCGAATGCGCCGGGTCGCCCGAGACCTTCGACCAGGCCGTGGAGATGGTCAAGGGCAGCGGTTCGGTGCTTCTGGTGGGCGTTTTCGAAGAGCCTTTTCCCTGGGACCCGCAGAAGGTCCTCGCCAAGAACATAAGTCTCATCGGCTGCCTGGGAGGCAATTTCCCCGGCGCTATCGAGCTGATCAGTTCCGGCCAGGCCGATACCCGGCCCTTTGTGACCCATCGTTTTTCCCTTGATGAAGCGGCGGAAGCATTCCGGGTACAGCACAAGGACCTGAACGCGATCAAGGTCATGATCATTCCCTGACCGGGCGGGGAAGTGAAAATAATTTACTGAACATACAGAAACAAAGGGCGCCGTCGCGAGACAGCGCCCTTTGTACAACGAAAAGCGAACGGATCAAAACTTTACTGCCGGGGCTTCGCGGGCCTCAGCCGGGGGTTCGTAATAGGCCGCCTCTTCGAAACCGAACAGCCCGGCGACAAACCGCTCCGGGAAGGATCTGATCGTCTGGTTATACTCCCTCACGGCTTCGTTATATCTCATTCTTTCCACGGCGATTCTGTTTTCGGTTCCCGCGAGTTCATCCTGCAACTTGAGAAAATTCTGGTTCGCCTTCAGATCGGGATACCGTTCAGCGACCAGGAGCAGCCGGCTCAACGCGCCGGACAACTCGTTATTGGCTTCAATTTTTTCGGGAACGCTTCCGGCCTGCCCCACCCTGGAACGGGCCTGCGTCACCTCGACGAACACGTCGCGCTCGTGCTCCGCGTACCCCTTTACCGTTTCAACCAGGTTCGGAATCAGATCATAGCGGCGCTGCAACTGGTTTTCGACCTGCGCCCAGGATGACTGAATAGTCTCGTCCATCTGGACGAACCGGTTGTAATTTCCGGCAAACATCGAATAAAAAACGATCGCCAGGATCACGACAACGGCGATGACACCGATGAGTGTTTTTTTAGCTGATGACATTTCCCCTCCTCCTCCACGATTGTTCATAGTTTGTCGACACTGTCGGCCATTTTTCTCGTTTCCGCCAGGTATTTTTTAAATATATCCCCGGCGCCGGATTTAAGGTCACCCTCGCGGATGGCGAAACAGGATTCGAAAACGTCGGCGTCCAGTTCGCACGCCTCGGCCATTCTTTTTATCGTTTCACGCTTGTCCCGCGGCGCCTCGCCGGTTTTCAGAAACAACAGCGCGTTAAAAATTGCGACGAAGGCCGTAACGGACTTGCCGATCAGCTCCCGCACCCGCCGGGACGACCCGCCCGATTCGAGGTAGCCCTCGCGAAGCCAGAGTATCTTCCCTTTCAGCTCCCGTTCTATCTGCAACCGCAGGTCTTCCGGTTTGAAGGTCAGCGGTTCGAGGACGTTTTCTCCGTAAATGACCTCGTATTTATTCCGCATGTTGAAAAATTCAATAGGATAGGCGTCGAGCGATGACGCGATGAACTCCTTCGTCATAAGAAGCGGCACGGCGACATTACGTTTCTTCCAGCTTTTGACGATCGGCAGGCAGTCGTCGAGCTTCGATATGCCCGCTTCGGTC
>DSBH01000155.1 GCA_011056825.1 Deltaproteobacteria bacterium
GGTCCCGCCTTCCTGTCAAGCTGTTTGATTATCCGTCGCGAAAGAACGTCCTCATTCACTCTACTGGAAGGATCACGTGGAAGGCCGATCCCTTGCCCGGGTGCGACGATACCCTGATATATCCTCCGTGTTCGCTGATAATCTTTCTGCAGATGGCGAGCCCCAGCCCCGTGCCGTGTTTTTTCGTGGTAAAAAAGGGTTTAAAAAGCTGTTTCGCGGCTTCTCTAGGTATACCGCCGCCTGTATCCCGGATCGTCAGATTAACGGCCCGCATCCGTTCATCCTCGAGCAGCGCTGTCGACAGGGTAAGCGTTCCTCCTTCGGGCATAGCTTCAAGGGCGTTGAGAACAATATTGAAAATAACCTGCATACACTGTTCTTCGTCGATTTCAACCAGGGGAAGATCGGCCGCGAAATCGGTCACGATGGAAATGCTTTCAGGAAACTCGTCCCGCCGTATCAGGCTCAGCGCCCGCTCGACCAGCACGTTCACGTCCCTGGGAGCCGCGTTTACCACGTAGGGATTCGCATAGATGAGAAATCGGGACACCACCTTTTCAAGCCGGTCCGTTTCTTCGGTAATGACCGTGAGTAGTTGCCGCGTTTCTTCCGATTCGCTTTCCGTTTTCAGGTACTGGGCCGCACCCTTGATGGATCCCAGGGGATTTCTGATCTCGTGCGCCATGCCGCGGGCCATTTCTTCCAGAAAGAGCGACTTTTCCTTTTCCACCTCGTCGTCAAGCGCGAAAAGCGAGGTAAAGGCGGCGCGTCCCTCAAAAAGAAGACGGCTCACAGCCCGCTTGAGAAGCAGTTTTACGGGATCGATAAAGATCACGATGAGAAACGACGCCATGAGCACCAGGTTGAAATCCGGCATGGGCGTGGGAGCGTTTCCGAAGACGGCCGCCACGGCGTAAAACAGTCCGGCCACGAAAAGAACCAGAACAAATATGATCGTCGCCCGCGCCATTATTTCGTAAAGTTCCGGCAACTTGGGATACACGATGACAATCAGCACGAAGTAAACAAGGACCGCCGCGCCGATCTCGGAAAGCGCCGGCACGGCGAAACCCGCCTGCTGAAGGCTGTCGCTTATACTCAACACTCCCCAGACCGCGACGGCGATAAGGACATAGCGAAGCCTTTTTTTCCGGATTCCTTCCGCCTTCAGCGCCGCAAAGGCCAGGACCGCGAAGCACCACCCGACAATGGCATAGACGTAACCGTAGAGCAGCGGCGCCGCCAGTGCCGTCCGCCCGTGAAAAACAAAAAACAGCACGGCGTCGAGTATACCGAGAACGGCGACATACCAGACGACCCTGCTTGAAAGAAGAGCTTCCCGCTCGCCGATAAACCGGCGCGCGAAGTGAACAAGCAACGGAGCAAGCAGGATCATGCCGGTGGCGTGAAGAAATTTCAGGAGTTCGGCTGTCGTGATGCCGTAAAAGAAAAAGGCGCCCTTTTCGAAGGCCAGTACGAGACACAGGACCGCGTAAGACCGGTGAAGGGGGTCTTTTTTTTTCTTGATCAGCAAAGAAACGGCGATAGTCAGGCTGACCGCGGCGAGGGCGAAGGTTTCCATGGCCGCTTACCGGAACCAGGCGCCGGAGGGACGCCCGGCCGTGTGTTCAAAATCAGGGGAAAAAAGAGGCTGCACTCTGTCGCGAATCGTGACGCGCCTTCCGTCCAGCGATACTGTTGCTTTATTAATCATTGGTTCTCTATAGGTAATTCGGCGACTCCCAGTCAAGCCCCTGTTTCAAAAATCTTTTTCCCCTTTCCGGTATGAAGATCGAATATTTCCTCGAGCGCTTTCCCGTCGCGGCCCCGTTCACTCCCGTTCCGCCCGCGTCATTCGAACCCCTCATTACCATTTGACCACGGCGGGCAGATGGCATATTCTTCTCTCATCACTTTCCCGGTCGCCGCCGCGTTTCACGAAAGACGCAAAACGTGAAAGAATCGCTGTGCAGGCCGCGAGAGCGACCCCGAAACAACGGAAGGAACCGTTTATGTACGAACCGTTTACCATAGCCGCCGGTGTGCTTCTGATCCTGCTTGCCGTTCTGCAGGCCGTCGTCATTCGCCGGACGAAATCATCCGGAACCCGCGAAGACATGGACAAGGCGTCTGAACGAACGGAACGTGCCGTCCGGGAGGAAATAGCCAGGAACCGCGAAGAGGCGGCCCGGAACGACCGGTCCATCCGCGAAGAGGTGAGCACTTCCCTCCGAACCGTCAACGATTCTGTTATCAGGAACATGGCCGGAATGTCGGAAACGCAACAAAAACAGATGGATTCTTTCTCGGAGCGCCTGGCGACCCTCACGGAATCGAACCAGCAGAAGCTTGACGGCCTGAGAACGGCAGTTGAAGAACGGCTCAAGGCGCTCCAGGACGACAACGCGCTCAGGCTTGAGCAGATGCGTGCCACGGTGGACGAGAAACTCCAGGGAACACTAGAAAAGCGGCTGGGAGAATCATTCCGCCAGGTAAGCGAGCGTCTGGAACAGGTCTACCGAGGACTGGGAGAAATGCAGAATCTTGCCTCCGGCGTCGGCGACCTGAAACGCATGCTCACCAACGTGAAAACCAGGGGCACCTGGGGCGAAGTCCAGCTCGGGACCATGCTGGAACAGGTCCTGACTCCGGACCAGTACGACGTGAACGTGGCCACGAAAGACGGCGGCGAGCGGGTGGAATACGCGGTCCGGTTCCCCGGCAGGGGCGATGACGGCGCACCCCTGTGGCTGCCCATAGACGCCAAGTTCCCCCTGGAAGATTACCAGAGGCTCCTCGAGGCGCAGGAAAAGGCCGACGCAGAGGGGACGGAGGCGGCGGCGCGCCAGCTCGAAACACGGATCAGGCAGTGTGCCGCCGACATCAGCAACAAGTATCTTAATCCTCCCCTGACTACCGACTTCGCCATCCTTTTTCTGCCCACGGAAGGCCTTTTCGCCGAAGTGCTCCGCCGGACCGGACTATCCGAGACGATTCAGCGCAGGTACCGGGTGGTCATAGCGGGTCCGACCACGCTCTGGTCCATTCTCAACAGCCTGCAGATGGGATTCCGCACGCTGGCCATCGAAAAACGTTCAAGCGAGGTCTGGAAACTCCTGTCGGCGATAAAGACGGAATGGAGCAAGTACGGCGTCATCCTTGCCAAGGTGCACAAAAAACTCGGCGAAGCGTCAAACACCATCGAAGAGGCACAGAAACGAACCAGGGTCATCGGCCGTAAGCTCAAGGACGTGGAACAACTGCCCGCCGAAGAAACGCCGGACGTTCTTGCCGTGGATGTGACTTCCGATGACGGCGCCGACGACGAAACCTGATACCCGATTCGCTTACGATTCCATGGTAACCGAGAACACTACGAGGCGTATGACACTTCCCTGGCCGGTTGATTTATTCCTGTTCTACCTGCACCGGAAGATCGGGCGGCGTCCCGTCCCCCTGCTGGCAAGCTTCAAGGTAACCTACCAGTGCAACCTGGCCTGCCGTGCCTGTCCCTTTCACCATCTCCAGGGACGGGCGGATGCATCCATGAACATGACCACGGCGCTGGAAGCAATGAATACCCTGCAGCGCCTGGGAACCCGGATCGTGGTCTTCGAGGGAGGAGAACCGCTCCTCTGGCGCGACGGGTTTTTCCGTATCCACGACCTCCTGCGCGAGGCCCGCCGGCGGTTCCTCCGCGTTGCCGTGACCACCAACGGCACCCTGCCGCTGGACGTCCCCGCGCATACGATCTGGGTCAGCGTCGACGGGCTGAAAAAAACCCACGACGAACTTCGAAGCGGATCCTTTAAC
>DSBH01000225.1 GCA_011056825.1 Deltaproteobacteria bacterium
ACGGTGGTCTTTGCTGCGACCCAATTCACCGAGAATAGCGCCACCTTCTCCTTCGAAGTAAATCGAGGTGGTATCGAAGAAAACAAAATCAAGACCGGTGAAGAGATCTCTTCTGGCCTCAAACAGTTCCTCTTCAACCTGATCCTTGATCCTCCGGTCAATGAATGGAGTTTTTCCTGTCTGATCTCGGGCTGTTTCACCGAGGAAGTTCATGGCCCGATAGTGATGATGAAGCGACAGATTTTCCGCACCTTTGACAGAATGGTCTCGTTTCCACCGGTCACATGCCCGGTCTGAACCAGAGGCAAAAAGGCGATGGAGCACGGTGAGAAAAATCGCGCGTTCGACATCGAATTCGAACTTTCTGCCCTCAAGCAGACGATCGATGACCCGGTCAATACCCAGCTCAGTCCACAGGCGCTGGAAAATCAGGGCGGGACCGATTCTCTTGGCTGATGCATGCACTTCGGATTTGTTGGACAGGATTAAAAGGGCTTTCTGGCTGAAGCGTGAGATGGAACGAATGAGTTTTTCCACTTCACCTTTGCTGTGCATCTGATCCAGGCGGCCGATCGTGGCAAGCACTTTTTGGACGGTCTTATTGTCTTCTCTGCGGTTTTCAACGATTTGTAGGTATTGATATTTACCGGATTTTTTGATACGAGCAAACATGGGGCACCTCCTGATTAAGAGGACACCCGAAATATAGTTATAATCTCGTTAAATATCAATATATTTCAGCATGTTCTTTGGCACCGCATTTTTTAGGTTTTCAAAGAACCGGTCTAACAATAACAATGACTTATGAGTGTTGACCTGCTGTCAACTGTCAAAGAAAAGCCTAACAATTCCTTTATCCGCCCATAACAAACCGGATGTAAAATACCCCGGGTGTTCGAGAGTTTATACATCCAAAGAGACATCGACGGGATATGGAGATCCTGTCGAAAACACATCACTCAATATGAGGAGAGAAAGATGAGAAAGCTGTTGCTAACGAGCCTGTCGCTTTTACTATGCATGTCGGCGGCGGCGCAGGAAATCGGAGTCAAACCCGCCAAGGGTGTGGCGTTCAAGGGTGAGGATGTGGCCCTGCAGATCGGCGGACGGATCCAGGTGCGTCACACCTATGAAGCGGAGACCGAACTGGCCAATTATTCGATTCCCCGGCTTCGTCTGGCGCTCAAGGGGTCGATGTATAAAAACTGGAAATGGGAATTCCAGTCCGATTTCGCGAAGAAAGGACAAACCACCTTGAAAGACGGATTGATCGAGTACGCGCACAGCTCGGCGCTGAACGTCCGGTTCGGCCAGTACAAGGTCCGTTTCGATCGCCAGCAATTCGAGTCTTCGGGACGGCAGACCTTCGTCGATCGTTCCGTCGCCGCAGGACGACTGGGCCTCGACCGGGACGTCGGTGTCCTTGTCCATGGAAGTCTCTCAAACAAGAAATTTCAGTACAGCGCCGGTTTGTTCAACGGCGGGGGAGAAGGCGGAGCGAATATTGCGAAGCGCGGCCCTCTCTTTGTCGGACGCCTGTCGGTCAATCCCCTGGGTGATTTCGGCCTGAGCCAGGGCGACATCAAGCCGTCGAAAAAACACCTGGTCTTCTTCGATCTGGCCGTTGCCCATCAGTCGGAAGATGACGACAAGACCGAGGGCGCGGACACCCGTTTCGTCGGAGGCGCGGGATACCGGTTCGGCGGCCTCTATCTGGTCGGGGAATATTACAATCGGTCGCAGAAAAGACAGAGCGTGGAAACCAAATCGAGCGGTCTGTACGGCCAGGGCAGCTTCATGGTCGTTCCGGAGAAGTTCGAACTGGCCGTGCGGTATGCGTCTTATGATCCCAACACGGATGTCGACGATGATATCCAGACAGAGATCATGGCCGGTTTCAACGTCTACTTCAACAAGCTCGGCCACAGCATGAAGCTTTCCGCGGATCTGGCTCAGGTCAAGGATGAGAAGAAAGGCGACGACAGTCATCTCAGATCCCGTGTCCAGGTTCAGGTGGTATTCTAAGACGTTGTTTCACTTCGAAAACGAGAGGGGCCGGGGGCACGTTCCGCCGGCTCCTTTCTGTCCAGATTCAGAAAAAAGTAAAGAAAAGGAGTCCGTGATGAAGCTGTTCAAGAAGATGATGGGGGCCGGTCTTGTCCTGGCATTCGCCGCGACCGCCGCAGCCCAGGATGCGAACAAGATCGTGATCGACGGATCCACCACGGTGGGGCCGATCGTGAAGGCGTTCGCCGAGTTTTACATGCGGCAGAACAAGGACGTGAACATTACGGTCAGCGAGTCGGGAAGCGGGAACGGCGCGAAAAGCCTCATCAACAGCACCTGTCAGATCGGGGCGATGTCACGCTTTATGAAAGACGGTGAATTCAAGGCCGCCATCGAGAAGGGCGTCATGCCCGTGGCCCATGTGGTGGCCATGGACGGCCTGCCGATTATCGTGCACCCGAGTAATCCCGTCAAGAACCTGACCGTAGACCAGGTGCGTGATATCTACACAGGGAAAATCACCAACTGGAATCAGGTCGGAGGGCCCAACCGTCCGATCCTCATGATCAGCCGCGACACGAACAGTGGGACCTACGAAACCTTCAACGAACTCGTCATGCGCGGGGAAAAGATCGCGGCGAATTGCGAATACGTCGGAAGCAACGGGGCGGTGCGTCAGCGGGTGCAGAGTACGGCGAATGCCATCGGCTATGCCGGACTCGGATTCGTAGACAATACCGTGAAGGCGCTTTCCATCAATGAGGTCGCCCCGACCCCGCGGACGGTCGCCCGAGGCACCTATCCCATCGCCCGGGCACTGTACCTCTTCACCAACGGCTATCCGAAACTGGGGAGCCCTCTTCATGGCTTCATTTCCCTATACCTGACGCCGAAGGGACAGGAAATCATCGAAAGCATCGGCTTCATCCCCGTGACGGAATATTAATCGATGTAGAGCCCAAGGGACCGGTTCTGGAACATAAAATAACTTGACTTCTATCGATTTGTTGAATATTTTTTAATTTGTTTCAGGATCGGTCCCGGATAGCATGAGGGGTTAGTTGAACCCAATCAGACGAATTATGGCCGAATCAGAAGATCGCAGAAGAATAGAGAAGGATTCATCCGCAAACCAGTTGCTGCTCAGCAGGCGCGCCCGGCGTTTGCATCGGGCCGGCGCTTTGCTGGGCCAGGTATTCTTGACAGGAATTACTTCTCTTTCGATTATCGCGGTGTTTTTTATTTTTTATTTCATCGCGAAAGACGCGATCCCTTTTTTCAGCCAGCAGGGATTCCGTGAATTCTTCACCAGCACACGCTGGTATCCGTCCGCCTCCCAACCGGAATTCGGCGTGCTGGCCATCTTCGTGGGAAGCGGCCTGGTCACGCTCGGGGCGGTGCTGGTTTCGGTTCCGCTCGGGATTTCCGCGGCGGTCTGCCTGAGCGATGTCCTGTCTTTCAGGGTTCGCCAGTTGATCAAGCCCGTGATCGAAGTGCTCGCCGCCATTCCGTCCGTGGCTTACGGTTTCTTTGCGCTGGTGGTGTTCGCCCCGACGTTGCAGAACAACGGCAATCTGTTGTTGTCATTCGCCGCATGGATGATCCTGACTCCTGTATTGCTGATCGTCACGGTCATCCTGGCCGATCTCCTGAAGGACCGTTTTTTCGAACACGGCGGGATTGCCGTGAAGGTCTTCCTCTTGCTTCTGCTGGGGGCAGGATCCGCCGCATTCATGTTGTCCGTCCAGCGGTTCATCGGCGGGCTGTCCATCGACAGCGGGACCAATGCGCTGAATGTTTCCATC
>DSBH01000153.1 GCA_011056825.1 Deltaproteobacteria bacterium
ATACCCTGAATGAAAAAGGTTACTACCCGGCGGAATTCATAGATCCGGTGGACGCCGACACCCCGAACCCTTGCACGGGGTGCGCCTTCTGCGCCATCATCTGTCCCGACGTGGCCATCGAGGTGTACCGTGACTGACAAGGTACTGATGCGCGGAACACACGTTATCCGAATCGGCAATTCGGTCAGGGTGCCGCTTTTACGCCGGATATCCCATCACCCCCCAGAACGAACTTCCCGAGTACATGGCGGAAGCGATGATGGAAATCGACAACGCGACCTTTATTCAGGCGGAAAGTGAAATCGCCGCCATCAACATGGTCCTTGGCGCCTCGATGGCGGGAGCACGCGCCATGACCAGCTCCTCGAGCCCCGGCATCAGTCTCAAGCAGGAAGGCATCTCCTTTCTCGCGGCGCAGGAATTACCGGCTGTTATCGTCAACTGCATGCGTGGCGGACCGGGACTCGGCAATATAGCCCCTTCACAGGGTGATTATTTCCAGGCCACCCGCGGCGGCGGTCATGGGGATTACCGTTCTATCGTGCTCGCCCCGGCCACGGGACAGGAACTGGCAGATTTTACCGCCCGGGCTTTTGATCTCGCGGACCGTTACCGTTCGCCTGTCGTTCTTCTGATCGACGGCATGATGGGGCAAATGATGGAACCGGTTATACCTCCCGATTTCGTAAACGTAGCTGACATCCCCTATAAAAACTGGATTCTTGACGGCGCCCGGGACCGGCCGAGCAGGATTATAAAGTCACTTATTCTCGATCCGGCAAAAGAGGAAGAACACAACTGGAAGCTGTACAGGAAATACGAAAATATCACGAAAGAGCTCCAGATCACCGAGGCCTACCAGGTTGACGACGCGCGTCTGGTGGTTATGGCCTACGGAACGGCGGCCAGGATTGCCAAGGGAGCAATCAAGCGGGTACGTGAGATCGGCCTCAAGGTCGGGCTTCTTCGGCCACTCACCCTCTGGCCCTTTCCCGCGCGCGCCGTCGAGGATGCGAGCCGCTTCGTAAAGGAATTCCTGGTATTTGAAATGAATACCGGCCAGATGGTGGAAGATGTCCGCCTGGCGCTGAAGCACCGAAGCGAAGTCCATTTCTACGGGCGTCCGGGCGGCGTCGTGTCGACGCCTGATGAAATCGCCAAGGTGATTACATCGCTGTACTACCGGCTGCATCTCGAGGAGGAACAGTGATGACGAAGTCCGTCTTCCAGCGGCCGAAATACTTGAAAAATGTGCCGTTTCACTATTGCCCCGGTTGCGGTCACAGTATTATACATCGTCTCATAGCCGAGGTTATCGAAGAGCTGGACATCGGCGGGATTACCATCGGGGTTCCTCCCGCCGGCTGCGCGGTGCTCGCCTACGACTATTTCGATGTCGACATGGGCGAGGCCGCTCACGGACGCGGCTGCGCAGTCGCCACGGGCATCAAGAGAATACTGCCCGACCGTATCGTCTTTTCTTACCAGGGTGACGGCGACATAGCCGCCATCGGCACCGCGGAAACGATACACGCTGCCAACCGTGGAGAAAACATAACCGTCATTTTCGTCAATAACAGTTGTTACGGCATGACAGGGGGACAGATGGCGCCTACCACCGTCCTGGGCCAGAAAACCACAACCACGCCCGGTGGCAGAACGGCGCCAATGCACGGTACACCCATAGACCTGAGCCAGATGATCGCACTCGCCAGGGGAAGCGTCTATATAGAACGAACATCCGTGCATTCAGTTCGGCATATTCTGAAAACGAAAAAGGCGCTGATGAAGGCCTTCACCGCCCAGATGAACGGCAAGGGTTTTTCCCTGGTGGAAATACTCTCGCCCTGTCCGACGAATTGGAAGCTTTCACCCGTCGAGGCTTTCGCCCACATCGAAAAAGAAATCACAAAAACCTTCCCGCTGAAGGTGATCAAAGACGAAATCGACGCAAACAGGCAGGGATCGCCATGAAAAAAACGGTATTCGCCGGTTTCGGAGGACAGGGAGTACTCATGATGGGCTACGTATTTGCCGTCGCCGCCATGCGCGACGGCCGGGAAGTAACCTATCTGCCTTCCTACGGCGCCGAAATGCGGGGCGGAACCGCCAATTGTACCGTGGTCGTCTCAGACGAAGAGATATTTTCACCGGTGGCGTCATCGCCGGACTGTGCCGTTATTATGAACAAGCCCTCGCTGCTGAGATATGAAAACCTGATGAAACAGGGCGCCGTCATGTTCCTGAATTCCAGTGTCATCGACAGGACGCCGGTGCGTGACGATCTGCACGACGTACATATACCTGCCAACGATATCGCCAGGAAACTCGGGTCGGATCGGGTCACTAATATGATCATGCTGGGGGCGTTCGTCGCGAAAACCCGGCTTACCTCGCTGGAATCGATCATGAACGGTCTGCAGGAAAACGTCAAGGGCAAGTCCGGAACCGTGATGAAACTCAACAGAAAGGCGCTCGACATGGGAGCTGATTATGTATTGAAAGGAACGGCGTCATGAACACAGTCCGACAGATAGGACATTCTTTAAAAAATGAACCGGGGGGGCTTTCCGAGGTCAGTGACCTTCTCGGCGCCAACGGCATTAATATCATCGCCATTTATTTCAAGGCCCAGGGCAAGGAAGGCCGGCTGCAGTTCGTTGCAAATGATCCCGAACGGGCGATTAACGTCATGAAATCGGCCGGGTATAACATCGATGTGACCGATGTTATCGCCTGCGTTGTGCCCCACCACCCCGGGGGACTCAACGCGGTTCTCAAGCCGCTCAGGAACGCCAGCATCAACGTGGAATATATTTACCCCTGTCTCGGAACAGGGGCGATGACCGTGCTTATCCTGGGCGTCGACTCCGTATCCGGCGCCCTGAAAATACTTGGCGAGAACTGGATACGTCTTATCGGTGAAGAGCTGTACCACATGTAACACGCTGATCCCCTTACCGCGCTATCGTAACGCCGGTGTCCCCCTGCCCGTCAGCTCGGTCACGGGCAGTGTCGCCACATCCATGAATTTCGCTTTCAACGGATCGTCCGGGCTTGCCAAGTCTATAACGCGTGAAAAAATATTTTTTACGAATACCTCGCCCTCGGGATGTTTTTTTCGCAGTCCCAGGGCGAACATGCGCCTTTCCTCCTCCGGCAGTTTGTTCACCAGGTTTTTTGTCACCAGTATGGTACCGAATCGCGCCAGATCCGAGATGCGGGCGGCGTAATTTATCGTTTCCCCCAGGGCGGCAAACTCTATGCTTGATGAAGCCCGAAGAACACCGAAATACTCTTCCCCTTCGTTTATACCCACGTTCAGATAAAGTTCGTTAAGCCAGCGTTTCTTAGTTTTCCACTGCCGGGAAAATTCTCTCATGCGTTCCTTTATTTCCAGCGCGCAGGATAAAGCATTTACAAGATAATTCGAATCACGTTGTTTCAGAAAATAATACACCATGCCGTCGCCGGCGTGCTTTCCGTGAATGCCGTAATATTTCCTGAACGATTCTTCGAGGGTTTCCCTCATTTCATGAATCATTTCAAAATACTCTTCAGGTGGAAGTTCCGCGCAGATCCGGCAGGATTCCTGCAGATCGGCAACGAGGACCGCAAACGGTATCAGTGTCGGCATTTTTTTCGACAGAAGTTCCTGAATGACAGCGCCTCTGTTGTGAAGATATTCCACTATTCCTTCGAGCAGATCTTCACTGTGTTCGTAGATAAACAAGATGCCCTCCCTGAAAAAAGATACAT
>DSBH01000290.1 GCA_011056825.1 Deltaproteobacteria bacterium
TGACGGCGCGCCGTGCCATTTCCTCCAGCGTGAACATCTGTTTGCCGTTCCCGTCACGGCAGGGCGCGGCAATCTTTGTTTCCGGAGGAAGTTCACCGCGTATTCCATCCTTCAGAACACGCAGCCACTGTCCCGGCGCGAGCCCCATGTCATCGAGAACATTTTTTAAAATATTGATGTGCTGTTTTTCTTCCAGGGCGAAGGCCAGGCAGGGAACGCGGTGATCGAGAAAAACTGCCCACACGGCAAGATCATCCCTGTCGACGATAACCGGAAAAACGGACACCGGAACGTCTTCCTCGGGCTCGAAAGCGCGTCGGCACCGGTACCGGCGGCTGATCGCCGTTCCGTCTTCACCGAGCTCCGTCACGCGCAGGGTGAAATCATTCTCGAAATTGTGCACCAGGTTCCAGGTGTATGCCGCAAGCTTCCCCTCGACGTTTCGAATGAATCCCGGCGGTCCGTACATCGATATAGTGCCGTTCCTGCCGAGACAGATTCTCAGGAGATAATCAAACCCGATAAAATGATCCATGTGAGTGTGAGAAACGAAGACATGGCTCACCCGGAGTAATTGCCGGGGAGTGAGCCGCCGCAGGTCTCCCAGGTCGAAAAGAAAGGCCTCCCGCCGGTGCTTCAGCTTCACGTAAAGCCCGGGATCGGAACAGGGTTCGTTGACAAGATGGGCCAGAAACATGATCACCACCGCATTGATTTTGCCGCGTGCTGTTTTTCTTTGAAACACTTTGAACCCGCAATGGTTTTATATTACCATGCACGAGCGCCCGACAAAAGTGTAATGGAGAATACCGGTGGCCCTTTTTACCGTATCGGAAGCAAAGGAGAAAGAACTGCTCGCACGCATGGAGCGACTCGGTGTCCGCGAGGAGGACCTGCGCGAAACTTTTATCCGGGCATCCGGTCCCGGCGGTCAAAAAGTCAACAAGACCTCCTCGTGCGTTCATCTTGTTCACGTTCCCACCGGCCTGGCGGTCAAGTGCCAGCGCGACCGGTCCCAGGCGCTGAATCGTTTTCTTGCCCGCCGCCTGCTGCTGGATCGCATCGAACGCATGCAAACGGGTATCGCGTCGGCGGAGCGCCGGCGGATCGAAAAAATCAGGCGTCAGAAACGGAAACGGTCAAAGCGGGCGAAGGAAAAGGTTCTGGAAGCGAAACACCGGCAGGCGGAAAAGAAGGCCCTGCGAAGCAAGGCTGCTAAAGTTCACGACGACGGACACGATTAAAAAAACGGGATCGGCCTTGACCCCGAATAAAAAAAGGGAGCGCTCGTGGTAGCGGCGCTCCCTTTTTCTGTATTATGCCGTAAATCTTAACCCGCCAGGAAACCCATCAGTGGGTTGGCATAAATGATAACCAGGGAAATAACCAGCGCGTAAATGGCCAGCGATTCCGTCATGGCGAGACCGACCAGCATGGTCAGCAGAATCTTGCCGTGGGCTTCGGGATTTCTTCCCACCGCGTTGGTCGCGCCGCTTGTCGCCTGCCCCATACCGGTTCCCGTTCCGAGGGTACCGAATCCCATCGCGAATCCCGCCGCCAGCACGCTGCATGCAAGCACCAGGGCGCGCGTGTAATCAATGGGACCCGAGGCGGCTTCTTCCGCGGCTCCCGCGAAGGATGAAAACGCCAGGACCAGACCAAGCACCAACATACTCACCAGCACTCCCCTTAACCCTGTACTCATAATGCACCTCCAGTTGAGGAAATTCGGATTCCAGGGTTGTGGCATCGAGCGAACCGTCTCCAGGTTCCTTTGTCATGTTTGCTGAAGCGACTCTTCAATGCCGGAAATCCGTACGTAGATTGATATAGAGAACGATCACCGTTGTCAAGAAAATATTTTGACTTGCACTAAAAAAAATGCAAGCCTTCACGATCGAACGGACAGGGATCATGAAACAAAGCAGCATGGGGTCGGCAAAAGATGGGGAAAAACACGGAAACACTGACAGAGATTGAAAGGCGCGTCGCCGCGGTGATCGAAACCGACGTCGGCGACGGGGCCGACCCGTTTTCCGAAATTGCCCGAAGAGCGGGCGTCGACGAGTCCACCGTTCTTGACATCATCAAAGATCTCAGGGAACGGGGCGTTCTCCGCAGGTTCGGGGCCGTCATTCGCCATCGGCGTGCCGGTTTTACTGACAACGCTCTCGTCGTCTGGGCCGTTCCTGAAGAAGCAATCGAAGGCGCGGGCCGACTTCTCGCCGGGCGCCCGGAAGTAAGCCACTGTTATGAGCGGAAAAACCCGTTCCTGGGACACTACAATCTTTTCACCATGGTCCACGGACAGGCCGGATCACTCGGCGATATTGTCGCCGGGCTTTCGGCCGAGACGGGCGTTCAGGAGTTCCTAGTCCTGGAAAGCCTTGAAGAATTCAAGAAAGAAAGCATGAGGTATTTCGAAATATGACCACGATATCCGAAGATCTTTTCGCGCGGGCCCGCCGCGTTATTCCCGGCGGCGTCAACAGCCCCGTCCGGGCCTTCGGTTCCGTGGGAGCGACACCACTTTTTATCGAACGCGCCTCAGGCTCCCGCGTCTTTGATATAGATGGAAGGGAATACATTGATTACGTCGCGTCCTGGGGACCGATGATCCTCGGTCACGCGCACCCCGCCGTCGTAGAAGCCGTTCAGCGGGCCGCTGAACGAGGCACCAGTTACGGCGCGCCCACGAAAAGCGAGGTCGAGCTCGCGGAACAAATCGTCGACGCTTTTCCCGCCATGGACGAGGTACGCATGGTCAGTTCCGGCACGGAAGCGGTCATGAGCGCCGTCCGCCTGGCCCGGGCCTTTACCGGCCGCGACCGGATTATCAAGTTCGAGGGCTGTTATCACGGGCACGCCGACTCTCTGCTGGTCACCGCCGGTTCAGGCGTCGCCACGCTCGGTATTCCCGGCAGTCCCGGCGTACCGGACACGCTGGCGGAACTGACCGTCACCGTGCGCTATAACGATTCCGCGTCACTGACCGCCGCTCTCGATCGATTCGGTGATGAGACGGCGGCCGTCATTATCGAACCCGTCGCGGGCAACATGGGCGTCATACCACCACGGCCTGGTTTCCTGGAGGACGTTCGCCGCCTGACCTCTGAACGGAACATTTTGCTTATATTCGACGAAGTCATCACCGGTTTCCGTCTGACTTACGGCGGCGCCCAGACTCTTTTCGACATCCAACCGGATCTTACCTGCCTGGGTAAAATTATCGGCGGCGGTCTGCCCGTGGGCGCGTTCGGAGGCAGGCGAGAGATCATGGAACTGCTGGCGCCGCAAGGTCCTGTTTACCAAGCGGGCACTCTTTCGGGAAATCCCCTGGCAATGGCCGCCGGTCTTGCCGCACTCGGGAAGCTCCGCGACAACCGGGCGACGCTGTATGACGACCTGGAACACAAGGCGACGACGCTCTGCCGCCGCATGGAAATTGCCATCGACAAACGAGGCATTCCCGCCGTCATTAACCGGATCGGCTCTATGTTCACGCTCTTCTTCGCATCCGGCGCGATCAATGATTATGAAGGGGCGAAAACGTCTGACACGGAACGCTTCGCCTCCTTCTTCAGAGTCATGCTCGCCGGCGGCATCATGATACCGCCTTCCCAGTTCGAAGCATCCTTTGTTTCAACAGCCCACAGCGACGACGACATCGAGTCTACGCTTGTCTGTTTCGAAACCGCCATGGAAACGGCGTTTTCAAGATAGCAAGAGATTGTATCTCCCTCAATGATAA
>DSBH01000146.1 GCA_011056825.1 Deltaproteobacteria bacterium
GACCTATAGAACCGATAGAAGAGCGGTCCGCCGCGCCGACGGCCAGCGCGCCGCCGGCCTCCACGTCGGAGCCGTTCTGTATTATTGATTCAACTGTATTGGTAATGACATTGCCGAAAGCCACGGCGCCCACGGCTACCCCGCCGGAAGCGCCGACGCCCAGTGAAATTGAAGTTATAGCCGCCGACGATTCGGCGCTCATGGTCAGGTTGCCGCCTTCCGCCGTCACCGTTGAGTTGTCGATAGTGGTTAACACGGTGTTGGCAATAACATTACCCGTCAGATTGACATCCACGGCAACGAGCCCGGAACCGGAAATACTGATATTCATCGCCAGTATGTTGGCGTCGGTGAAGGAATCGAAACCGAAGGGCGATTCAGTATCGTCAAATGCTGCGGTAACTTCGCCCTCCCGGTCTGTCGGAACATTCAGCGCGGGCGTGCTGCCGGGCACTCCGTCCCGAGCGGTCATGATGACATAATCGTCTGCCGTGACAGTGGAATCGATTATATCCGCGGTCACGCTGTTGGTGATGGTGTTGCCCATGGCGTTGACCGTTACGGCCACACCCGCCGCCCCTGACACGCCCAGATTGAGCGACCGTATCACCGCGGAAGATTCCGCGCTCAGGCTCATCAAACCTCCCGCGTCAACCGTGGAATTCTCGACGGCCGTCGCGATATCGTTTGTTATGACGTTGGCCGACAGTACTCCGCCAACGGCTACGCCGCCGAAGGCCAGACCGAACGCAACGGCGTCAATAGTGGAAGTGTCGAGCGCCGACAGCCAAACATCATCATCGGCGGTTACCGAAGAAGGAGCGGCGGCGCTTTCGTCGATCGAGCCGTCTTCGTTAAACACCCGGTCGTTAATTGAGGCTTCCGTGGTGTTGGTAATGACGTTTGCGGCCAGTGAAAGCTGGACGCCTACGGCGGCCGCCGCAACACCGCCTGCGAATCCGTAAATATCGGCGTCTTCTGTCGCGCTGATATCGACCGCGCCGCCGCTGTCGATGGTTGAACCGGCAACCTGCGAAACAACCGTGTTGGTAATGACATTGGCGCCGGCAATCACCGATACCGCGACAGCGCCCGAACCGGCAACGGAAAGCCCGATGGAACTGATCGAGGCATCATCCTCGGCCATCAGGATCACGTCAGCACCGGATTTCACCACGGAACCTCCCCTAACGGAAGTTTCCACGGTGTTGGTTATCACATTGCCGAAACCGGTGGCATTGACCGCCACCGCCCCGGAGGCGCCCACGCCCACGGTAATGGCGATAATGCGGGACCGGGACGAGGCCAGCAGGCCCACCGCGGCGGCGGCATTGACCACCACGTCGTCCAGGTCTATACCCGCCCTGACGATGGAAGCATCATCGATATCGGCGCGTACGGTGTTCGCGATCACGTTCCCGGTGAGTGCGCCGTTGACGGCCACGGCGCCCGAACCAGCAACGCTGATATTCAGGGCCACGATGTTTGCGTCAAGGTCGATGGGCGAATCTTCAAGGGATTCGTTGATGTCATCCATCTTGTCCGCCGGCACCATCCAGGCGGGAATGGCGCTGGGCGCTATGTCGGACGCTTCCAGGATGATATCGTTTACGGCGGTAACCGTTGATCCGGTAATCGTCGCGAGGACATGGTTGGCGATCACGTTGCCCATTGCCGTCACCTGGACGGCCACGGCGCCTGAACCGGATACGCCCAGTGAGACCGCCCGAATGATTGCTTCCGACTCGGCGGTCAGGCTCACGGCGCCGCCGGCAGAAACAGTTGAATTTTCAATAGAAGCGCTCACCGTATTGGCGATGACATTGGCCGACAGGGCCACGCCCACGGCAACCGCGCCCGAACCGGACACGCCGAAGGCGAAAGAATCGATACTGGAAATGTCGGATGCGGTCAGAGAAACATCACCATCGGCGTCGATGGTGGATTCGACAATGGAAGCCTCCGTGGTATTGGTAATCACGTTGGCAGCCAGGCTGACCTGGACCGAAACCGCTCCGGTTGCCGCCACGCCGCCCGCGAAGCTGAAGATGGCGGCTTCCTGCGAAGCAATAAGCCCGATGGCCCCCCCGCTGTCCACGGTGGCATCGTTTATTTCGGCCGCGACATCGTTGGTGATCACGTTGGCGCCGACGATCACCGATACCGCCACGGCGCCCGATCCTGCCACGGACAGGCCGATAGAGCTAATGGAAGAATCATCAACGGCCGACATCAACACATCCGTCCCGGTTGTCACAACGGCGCCGTCCGTGATGGACGCTTCCACCCGGTTCACGATGACGTTGCCGAAGCCGGTGACATTCACGGCCACCGCGCCCGAGGCGCCCACCCCCACGGTGGCGGCGATGATGCGGGCCTTTGAATCCGAGGCCAGAACCACTTTTCCGGTCGTGGCTGTAACCGTGGCATCTTCAATGGAGGAAACAATGGTGTTGGTGATGACATTGCCCGTAAAAGCCCCGTTGACGGCCACGGCGCCGGAACCGGCCACGCTGATATTGATCGCCAGGATGCTGGCATCCAGGTCGATGGGCGAATCTTCCAGCGATTTGTTGATGTCGTCCATGTCTTCGGCGGAAACCATCCACTCGGGAATGACGCTGGGCGCGATATCGGAGGCCGCAAGGGTTACGTCATCGGCCGCGGTTACGATTGCATCGGTGATGGTGGCGGACACGGTGTTGGTGATGACATTGCCCATGGCCGTGACCTGCACGGCCACGGTCCCGGAACCGGACACGCCGATGGCAATGGCCCGGATAATGGCTTCGGATTCGGCGGCCAGGCCCACGGATCCGCCGGCGTCCACGGTGGACCCCTCGACGGCGGCAACGACGCTGTTGGCAATGACGTTGGCCGACAGGGCCACGCCCACGGCCACGGTGCCGGAACCGGACACGCCGATGCCGATGGCGTCGATGCTGGAGGTATCGTCCGCCGTAAGCGACAGGAAGCCGCCGGCATCCACGACGGACGCCACGGTCACGCCTTCCACGACATTGCCGTCTTCGTCAAAGGTGCGGTCATTTATGGACGCTTCCGTGCGGTTGGCCACCACGTTGGCGGCCAGGCTGACCTGCACGGCGACCGACCCCGAGGCGGCAACCCCGCCGGCAAAACTGTAAATGGCGGAACTGTTTTGCGCGTCCACGGTCATTGCGCCGCCGCTCGACACTTCGGAACCGGCGATCTGGGCCGTCACCGAGTTGGTCACCACGTTGGCGCCGATCAGGGCGGACACGGCCGCGCTGCCGGAAGCGGCAACACCAATGGCCAGGGACCTGATCGTGGATTGATCGTAGGCTGTCAGGGAAAAATCATGGCCGGAAGAAACTGTTGCATTGCCCTGAACAGACGAAGCCACGGTGTTGGTGATCACGTTGCCGAACCCGGTGGCCTGGACCGCCACGTTGCCGGAACCGGCCACGCCCACGGTAACGGCTATGATGCCGACCTTGGACAGGGCGGCCATGGTCACGTCGGCCGCGGCGTTGATCACATCCCCGGTAACGGCGTTGATACCGGCCAGGACCGTGGAATCATCGACAGTGGTGCTGACTGTATTGTTGATTACGTTGCCCGCCAGGGCGGCGCTGACCGCCACCTTGCCGGAACCGGCCACGCTGATCATCAAGGACAGGATATTGCCCTGCGGATCGATGGGCGAACCTGACAACGCGTTATCCAGGCGGTCCTGATCCTCGGCGGCCAGTCCCAGGC
>DSBH01000297.1 GCA_011056825.1 Deltaproteobacteria bacterium
AAATGTTTTGTATTACTCCACAAAAACGCCTCTTCGATAGTATGTAATCGCGAATAACGTCCGGAAACCACCACCAGATAAGGGTTTCAGAGATTAGTTGCTCCTATTGGCGAAAGTCGGGTCTGAATGAGTGAAACAGTTCGGCTGCAATAAAAAAAGGGATCACGACGTTTATCGTGATCCCTTTGATGTCTGGCGGGGTCGATGGGACTCGAACCCACGGCCTCCGGCGTGACAGGCCGGCGTTATAACCAACTTAACTACGACCCCGTGTAATATTCTGGTAGGCGGAACAGGACTTGAACCTGTGACATCCACGGTGTAAGCGTGGCGCTCTCCCAGCTGAGCTATCCGCCCCTTCAATCGAGCAACATAGCCTGAGCTCGAGAGATGTATTCAAAAACCGCACCCTTGTCAAGAACAATCTGTCCGTCTGTAAAAAGAAAAACCTGAGCGCGGCATTATATTAATTACAGTCCCGGCAGAGATTGACCCGTATCTCCCGATTTCCCGAGTAAACGACCCCGCCTTTCGACTCCGACTCAACCTGCGTATCATCGTCAGGAGGCAGCAACGCCCGTTCAAGCACCTCGTCCATGGTATCCACCAGGACAATCTCAACTTCCTTGAGAACGTTCGCGGGGATGTCGTCTTCGAGGTGTTTCTTGTTTTCCCTCGGAATAATAACGGTTTTTATGTGCGCCCGGTGCGCGGCAAGAAGTTTTTCCTTCAATCCCCCGATGGGAAGTACCCGGCCCTGCAGGGTGATTTCACCGGTCATGGCGACATCACTGCGCACCTTCCGTTTCAACAAGGACGACGCAATGGAAGTCGCCATGGCTATTCCCGCCGACGGACCGTCCTTGGGAATGGCGCCCTCCGGAACATGAACATGCACGTCCAGTTTGCGGTAGAAGTTTTCGTCCAACCCCAGTTCATCAGCCCTTGAACGCACGTAGGTAAGCGCCGCCTGGGCCGATTCCTGCATCACGTCACCGAGTTTTCCCGTCAACGTAAGCTTGCCCGTTCCCCGCATGACTGTGGACTCGATGTTGAGCAGCTCCCCGCCCACCTCGGTCCATGCCAGCCCGACGGTCAACCCGATCTTGTCCTTGAGATCCGTTTCTCCGTGTCGGTATTTCTCGACACCCAGGTATTTCTCAATGGAATTCGACGTTATTCGCACCGAACTCTTGCTTCCCTCGGTCACGATTTTTCTGGCCACTTTCCTGCATATAGAGGCTATTTCACGCTGCAGCCCCCTGACGCCGGCTTCCTGGGTATAGTTCCTGATGATTTTCAGAAGCGCTCCATCGGTGAAGCTGATATTCTCCTCTGTGAGGCCGTTCGTATCCATTTCCTTGGAGACGAGATATTGTTTTGCGATACTCAACTTTTCCGGTTCCGTGTATCCGGCGATCCGGATCACCTCGGTACGATCCTGCAGCGGCGCCGGGATGGTCTGCAGTACATTCGCCGTCGTTATGAACATGATATCGGAAAGATCGTAATCCACCTCCAGGTAATTATCGTTGAAGGCGTGATTCTGTTCCGGATCGAGAACTTCGAGCAGCGCAGCCGCCGGATCGCCCCTGAAATCGGAGCTGAGCTTGTCGATTTCGTCAAGGCAGAAAACGGGGTTGTTCGAACCGGCTTTTTTCAGGAGCTGTACTATTTTCCCCGGAAGGGCGCCGATGTACGTCCGCCGGTGTCCCCTGATTTCAGCCTCGTCCCTGAGGCCGCCCAGCGACAGTCGCACGAACTTGCGGTTCGTAGCCCTGGCTATCGATTTTGCCACAGATGTCTTTCCAACCCCCGGAGGTCCCACGAAGCAGAGAATCGACCCTTTCTTTTTCTTTGCCAGTATCTGCACTGCCAAGTATTCCAGTATGCGCTCCTTCACCTTCTTGAGGCCGTAATGATCTTCCTCGAGAATTGCCTCGGAAACCTTGAGATCGTTCTGGTCCTCGGTCTTTTCATACCAGGGAAGCGCGAGAATCCAGTCGATATAGTTGCGTACAACCGTTGGTTCCGCCGACATGGGCGCCATCATTTTCAGTTTCTTTATCTCGTGCTCCACTTTCTCACGGGCTTCTTCGGTCATCTTTTTCTCTTCCAGCTTCTTTTCGAGCTCTCTGATCTCGTTCCTGAAGCTGTCATCCTCGCCCATTTCTTTCTGAATCGCCCGCATCTGCTCGTTCAGATAATAATCCTTCTGCGTCTTCTCCATCTGTTTTTTCACGCGCTTCTTGATGCGGTTTTCTACCTCGAGAATTTCTATTTCCGATATCAGAAGCGAGTAGATCTTTTCGAGGCGCTCTCCGATATCCCAGGTTTCAAGAAGTTTCTGTTTTTCTTCAAGAGCCACATGCAGATGGGATGCCGCCACGTCGGCCAGCTTAACAGGGTCCGTGGTGGACGCCATGGTCGTCACCATTTCCGCGGGCACTTTCTTGCTCATCTTGGCGTACCTGTCGAAGGACTCCGCGATGCTTCTCATCAGGGCCTCGACAGTGACCTTCTGGCGCTCGGGGTCATAGAACTCCGGCACCTCGTCGACGCGGACATAGAAAAAATCAGGATTCGGCAGGTACTCCCTGATCTGCCCCCGTGTTTTCCCTTCCACCAGCGCCTTTACCGTCCCGTCGGGAAGCCTGAGAAGCTGAATAATAGAGCCGATGGTGCCGACTCCGTAAATATCTTCTTCCTCGGGATTGTCGTTTTCGGCATTCCGCTGCGCCGCGAGAAATATTTCCTTTTCATATTTCATGGCCGATTCGAGGGCGTGGATGGATCGTTCCCGTCCCACGAAAAGCGGCACGATCATGTGGGGAAATACCACCACGTCCCTCAAGGGAAGCAGCGGAACGGTAATCCCCGCGTTCATCGTTTCATCGTCTTTTTTTGTACTTCCGAACATTCCCACGTTATCCTATCTCCTTCTGCCGCTTTGTTTCGGCAGTTTCGGTTTGTGTTTCAAATAACAGTATCGGTTTCTCGCTGTTCAAAACCACGTCCTCGCTTATGAGACATTCCCGCACGTCATCGCGGGAAGGAATATCGTACATGATATCGAGCATGATGTTTTCCAGGATCGATTGCAACCCCCGGGCGCCGGATTTTCGGGCGATGGACGACTTGGCGACCGCCCTGAGAGCACCTTCGGTAAAGGAGAGCTTCACGTTTTCCAGATCGAACAGCTTCTTGTATTGCCGAACAACCGAATTTTTCGGCTCCACCAGGATCTTGACGAGATCCGCCTCGTCCAGGTCATCAAGGGTGGCAATCACGGGCAGACGGCCTATAAATTCGGGAATCAGGCCGTATTTCAACAGGTCTTCCGTCTGCACGTCTACCAGAATATCCCCTATATTTCTTTCGTTCTTGCTCCGTATATCGGCGCCGAATCCCATGGAGTTAACGGCGCTTCTCTTTTCGATGATGTCCGTCAACCCGTTGAAGGCGCCGCCGCAGATAAAGAGAATATTCGTCGTGTCTACCTGAATGAATTCCTGCTGGGGATGCTTCCGACCACCCTTGGGGGGCACATTCGCCAGCGTTCCCTCGATGATCTTCAGCAATGCCTGCTGGACACCTTCACCCGAAACATCACGGGTAATGGAAGGATTACCCGACTTCCGTGAAATCTTGTCGATCTCATCAATATAGACGATTCCCCGTGACGCCTTCTGGACGTCGTAATCTGCGTTCTGCAGCAGGCTTAAAATTATAT
>DSBH01000131.1 GCA_011056825.1 Deltaproteobacteria bacterium
GAACGGCTCGTTCCCGGACTTTATGACCAGTGGCGTCAGCGGGGAAGCCTGAAAGCGTCGTCGGACGCCGGAACATTCGAACGGCGAAGCCGGAGTATCTATTACGATACCGACAACATCCACGAAGAACAGATCGAATCCGTGCGAATCTGCGATGAATGCGGCGGTGTGGTGACCATCGATTCAATGGCCAGCACGGGAAACCGGATATTCGCCGTCATTGTTCCCGGCCGTGCCTGCGCCGCCTGCAGACGGGAGGGTGAAGCACTATTCGCCGCAACGAAATCAGGCGACGTCTACCGCTATGTTTACCTCCAGGACCGGGAGCGGGATGTGTTCATCAGGAAATAGCAATTCTCTACTTTATGAAAGGCCCGATAATGGACAAGAATGAGTTAAAAACAAGGACAAAAAAGACAGCGGCGACACTTTTCGGCGAAGGTATAAAAATGGAACCTCCCTACCACATGTGGAAGGCCTTCGACCGGGACCTGGCAAACGACTTTTCGCTCTTTATCACGGGGAACCTGTACTCACGGACCGTCCTTACCCTGCAGGAACGTCAGATGGCCGCCTGTGCCATGCTCGCGGCGCTGCGAGCGCGGGACGAATTGAAACTGCATGTCAACGCCGCCCTCAATGTCGGATGCGATCCGCGAAAACTGGCGGAAGTGTTTTTTCAACTCGCCCCCTACGGCGGCATGCCTGCCGTGAACGAGGCGCTTGACGTATACAGGGAAGTGCTGAAGGAGCGTGACGAGTGGCCTGTCAGTGACGGGGGCCGCTCCACCGAGTGACGCAATCACTGTCGTTTCGGGTTTCCCGTTCCTTTATTCCGGTGATTCGAGCAGCACAAGAACCTGCCTCGCTTCAACCTTCTGGTCTTCTTCAACCAGCACATCGGTTACCACGCCCTCGGCGGGCGTGAATATGGAGTGCTCCATTTTCATCGCCTCCAGGACAATAATCTGCTCATCCGCATCCAGCCTGTCGCCGACCGTCACGAATATTTCCTGGACCGTTCCCGGCATGGGGGATTCGATCTCGATGCTCATGGAAACGCCTCCTGCTCACCGGAATAATCACGAATCCGAAAGGAAGATACCAAACCTTTCCGACCGTGAATAATGCGTCGCATAGCACCTCAAAGCGAACCCGTCAACCCTCAAAACCCTCAAATCCGCAGGCAGTAATGAACGAGCCGTAAATAAACACCCGCCGCACCCGCTTTTGACAGTAACCGGCCTTCGTGCTAGAAGGGTGGACATCGTGAGGAGACCCTTCATGCCGTCGCATCGGACACTTGCCGAATTTGAACGGATAGTGAACATTATTGAAAAACTGAGATCGCCGTCGGGCTGTCCCTGGGACCGTCGCCAAACCAGGCCCGACGTGGCGAGGTATGTCATGGATGAAGCCTGCGAGGTTATCGACGCCATTGATGAGGGATCACCGGAACACCTGAAGGAAGAACTGGGGGACCTGCTCTTCCAGATTTTCTTTCTGGCACGGATGGCGGAGGAAGAAGGATCCTATCACATAGGAGACGTCATGGCGGCCGCGTCAGAAAAGATGATCCGGCGTCATCCCCACGTATTTGGAGACGCCAGAGCGGATACCGTCGAGAAGGTCAGAGAAAACTGGGAAGAAATCAAACGCCGCGAGCGACAGGATCAGCCACGGCCCCGTTCTGCTCTCGAGGGAGTGCCGCGATCGCTTCCGGCTCTCAACCGGGCATTGAAAATCACGGAAAAAGCTGCCAAAGTCGGCTTTGACTGGGACTCGATTGACGGGGTCATTGACAAGGTGGAGGAAGAGCTGCAGGAACTGAAAACATCCCTTGCCGAAAATGACACCGGGAAAACCGCGGAAGAGCTGGGAGACCTGCTTTTTTCCGTGGTCAATCTCTGCCGGCACGCATACGTCGATCCCGACCGGACTCTGCGCGGCGCCACGCGGAAATTTACGGACCGTTTCACCTTCGTTGAAGAACGTTTGTCCGCGGAAGGCAAAACACCGGAATCGTCCGCCATGGCCGAGATGGATCGGCTGTGGGAATTGTCGAAAACCACGGGAAAAGGAAAGAACAATCCATGAAACTGCTGTTGTCAGTCATCGGCCTGATCCTGATCATTGAGGGGCTTCCCTATTTCACGTTTCCGGACCGCATCAAGATATATCTCGCCAAAGTCATCGCGATGCCCCCCTCCACGCTCAGAATCATCGGCCTCGCTTCCATTATGACCGGCGTCGTGCTGGTATACATCGGCAGGTCATAACACCGCGAAGTAATAATCCCCCCGCGACTGCCGCCGGCGCGGCAACCGCAGGGGGAGTGTTCAGTCGTGAAGACCCCTTTCGACAAAAACCCCTAGAAATTCCGGAAACCGTTGCTCCCGTCGTCGTCCATGGGAATAATCGTGTCCGGGCGTTCCGGTGCCTTGAGCGATTTTACCACGGAGGGCCGCTTATCAAAAGACCGTTCCGGCGCGGCGCCGCTCGTCGATCTGCCTTTGCCTGATTGCGTGTGCTTCAGGGAACTCCTCCCGTTGCCGGAGACGCCGCCTATAATCAGGGCGAGCTGCATCGATATAGATTTCATCTGTTCCGCCTGGGAATTCATTTCTTCCGAGGCGGACGCGGATTCCTCGGCATTCGCAGCAGTCTGCTGGGTAACCTTGTCCATCTCTGCGACCGCTCGATTAATCTGATCGATACCCTGCGCCTGTTCCTGGGACGCAGCGGAAATCTCGCTCACCAGTTCACCGACCTTGGCCGCGCTTTTTTCAACCTCGGCAAAATCGTCGTTGGTTTTGTCGACAAGATGCGACCCTTCGTTGATTTTCTTTACCGTGCCTTCGATAAGTCCTGTCGTGTTGCGTGCCGCCTCGGCCGCGCGCATGGCAAGATTACGGACCTCTTCGGCGACGACGGCAAAACCGGCACCCGCTTCGCCCGCCCGCGCGGCTTCAACGGCGGCATTCAGGGCCAGCAGGTTCGTCTGAAACGCGATTTCATCAATGGTCTTGATTATTTTTGATGTCTCTTCACTTGCCGATGTTATATCGGACATGGCCGTCGTAAGTGATCTCATGGATCCCGTGGCTCTCTGAACGATTTCGTTGGCCTGGGTCATCAGACCGTCCGCCTGAAGGGAACTTTCCGCGTTCTGCTTTGTCATGGATGACATCTCTTCAAGAGACGATGAGGTTTCTTCGAGGGACGACGCCTGTTCGGTCGCGCCCTCGGCAAGCGACTGGCTCGCCGACGAAACCTGTGACGAGGCCGACGCAACCTGTTCCGCTCCTTCGTTCAGTTCGTCCGCAGCTCTCCACAGGGGCCGCGTGATGGTCCGGGAGAAGAAAAAGACGGCCACGCCAGTAAGCAGAAGAAACAGTACAGCAACGACGAAGATGATGTTCCGCATTTTGTTCGCCGCCGCCAGGAATTCCGGGGCATCCTGCGTCACGCCGATACTCCACCCCAGGAAAGGCACCGGGGCGAAACCCGCGACCTTCGCCACGTTTTCGAACCGGTAGGGGGTAACTCCCGTACGTCCCGCGAGCATGTTGTCCACGATTTCTTCCATGCCGCGCACGTTTTTCATATTAAGCTCGAGAATAAATTCTTTCCGCGGATGCGCGATCACATCACCATTGCCGGTGAGCATAAAAGCGTATCCGGTCCGGCCTATCTGAATATCATC
>DSBH01000257.1 GCA_011056825.1 Deltaproteobacteria bacterium
CTTCAATATTTATGTGCTGTTATTACAATATATTATGCCATATTTTGACCCCGATTGCTCCAATCCCGAAAGTTGAGTTATAACAAATAAGTCGACGACAGGGAACTGACAACGAACATGAAAAGGAGATGGTATGGGAAGCACATTTGAAGCAGCCGATATTTTCCAGATTGCCGTGAGAATCGAGGAAAACGGGGCGAATTTTTACAGGTTCGCCGTGCAGGTGGCGCGCGATGAAGAGACGAAGGAACTTTTCGAACGGCTCGCTGAGGAAGAGGAACAACACAAGGCGATCTTCAAGGATATGCTCGCGGGGGTGGAAAGCCATGAACCTCCCGAAGGGTATCCCGGGGAGTACGGCGCCTACTTGAGGACCTACGCCGACAACAACATCATTTTCAGCAAGGAGGTCATGGACCGGGAGATGGCGGGATTGAACGACACCCTTTCGGCGCTCGATTTCGCCATCAGACGGGAACTCGATTCCATCCTCTATTATCACGAGATCAAGGGATTCGTGACGCAATCCCATCATGACGCCATCGACAGGATTATCAACGAAGAGCGAAAGCACTTCAAGCTGCTGTCGGAAGAAAAGAAACGCCGATCCTGAAAGGAGAAGGAACATGGCCGAGAAACTGGGAGTATACAAGTGCGAAATTTGCGGAAACATCGTTGAGGTGGTGCACGAGGGAAAGGGAGAACTCGTCTGCTGCGGCAAGCCGATGAAATACATGAAAGCGGGTGAAATCGACGCCGCACAGGAAAAACACGTTCCCGTCGTGGAGAAAACAGCCGACGGATTCAAGGTCAGCGTGGGAAGCGTCGCCCACCCGATGGAAGAAAAACATTACATCGAGTGGATCGAGATCATCGCCGACGGCAAGGCGTACCGAGAGTTTTTGAAGCCTGGCGACGTTCCCGAAGCGGAATTCTGCATCAAGGCTGACCAGGTGACGGCCCGGGAATACTGTAATATACATGGCTTGTGGAAAAAGTAAGTGGTCCTCTGAACCCGATGGAGCGACACCGCGAAACGGGGAAACGCGGGTTGTGAGGGATAAAACACGACCCGCGAATCCTTTCGTATGTAGGGCGCCCCGTGACTGTCCGCGGCCAGGCGGTTGATTCCGCTGAGGTTTCGCATACCGGGAAGGTGACTCCATGAAACGAATGCGCACATCCACGGTGGCGGTTTTTCTGTTCGCCCTTCTTGTCTTCTACTCGCGTGCGGGCGCGCTTGACGCCGCGCCCCCGGTCGGCTCGCAATTTCCCGATGTCGCGATAACCGTGCCCGATTCGAAAGAACACCGGAATTATCTCGGCCTCAAACGGGGCGATTCCTTCAAACTGTTCCAGGTGGCGACGGATACGGTCATCGTCGAGGTTCTCAGCATGTACTGTCCCTTCTGCCAGGCGGAAGCGCCCGCCGTTAATACGCTTTATTCCATGATCGAAGGCGATCCCGAACTGAGGGGAAAAGTCAAGATCATCGGTATCGCGGCGGGAAATACGAAGCTGGAACGGGACATGTTCGTCGACAAGTTCGATATCCCCTTCCCGGTATTTGCCGACGGCGACTTTCTGTTTCACAAGGCGCTGGGCGAGGTGAGAACGCCCTACTTTTTCGGCGTCCGGATCGCGGACGGCGCGGCGACGGTATTTTATTCAAACCTTGGCGCCTTTGATGACCCGGCGTCGTTCCTGTCTCTTATTCTTGAGCGCTCCCGGTCGAAAAACACGGAGGTGTCGCCGTGAACGTTTCAAAATCCCTTATTTTCCTGTGTGCGGTTTTTGTGTTTGGTGTGTTTATGCCCGCGGAAGAGGCCTTCGGTCTTTCCAATACCTTTCAGGGCAAGGTTTTCGAGCAGAAAGACCAGAAACCGCGGGACAGTGTGCTCAAGGTCGCCGTGGGCGATCAGGCGCCTGATTTCGAACTGCCGAACCTGTCGGGGACAACAACATCTCTCAGCGAATTCCGCGGTAAAAACGTGGTGATTTCCTTTGTGCCGGCGGCATGGACGCCCGTGTGTTCTGACCAGTGGCCGGGATACAATATTCTGGAAGACCTTTTTGTGGAGTTCAACGCCGTTCTCGTGGGCATAACCGTCGACAACATTCCGTCGCTCTACGCCTGGACGCGCGAAATGGGAGGGCTCTGGTTCCCCGTACTTTCCGATTTCTGGCCCCACGGCGAGACTGCTGATCGCTACGGCGTGTTGCGATCCGACGGCACGGCGGAACGGGCCATATTCATCATCGACGGCGAGGGGATCATTCGATATATCGACGTTCACGACATAAACAGGCGTCCCCCGCTGGAAACAATCGTTGATCAACTGAAGCGCATGACATCGCCGGACAATGCCGGGCGGAATGATTGACAGACGGTGTGAAAAACGCGGTTGCCGTGCCGGTGCGTTCAGCCGGGCGCGACACCGGCGATGCGCCGGGAGGTGACTCATCGTGAAGCTCGACAGATGGAAAATATTCTGGGGAATACTCCTGGTCGCGTTTTCCACGTGCGCCTATATCGTTCACTATCTCATCTTCAGGGACCCACACCATCTTTTCATATTTCTCGTGGGGGATTTCGCCTTCGTTTTTGTCGAGGTCCTGCTGGTGACGATGATCATCCACGAGCTCCTCAATTACCGCGAAAAGAAAGCGGTCGAGGAAAAAATGAACATGATCATCGGTGCCTTCTTCAGCGAAGTCGGGTCACCGCTGCTTCGGTTATTCGCCGGTTTCGACCGGGGCTCGGAAGAATTGAAAAACCGTCTCGCCGGCTGCGGCCGGTGGCCCGACGAAGCCTTTGAGGAGGCCGCGAGAGCGTGCCGCCTTTATGCCCAAGGTATTGCTATAGACTGCGAGCAGGGAGACTTAATAGTCCTGCGGAATTTCCTCCTTGAAAAGCGTACATTCATGCTGAGCCTCCTGCAGAATCCGAAACTGATCGCCCACGAAAAATTTACGGATCTGCTCTGGGCAATATTTCATCTGACGGAGGAACTGGCCCTTCGAAATGATCTGTCCGGCCTGGGCGAGGCTGACGCGCGACATATCGCCACGGATATTGAGCGGGCCTACAAAGCATTGACGGAAATGTGGATAGGTCACATGTTCCGCCTGAAGGCCGACTATCCCTACCTTTTTTCGCTTGCCGTCCGGATGAATCCCTTCGACCCTGATGCGTCTCCCAATGTGAAAGAGCAGGCAGGCGGTTGACGTGATTATTAATGCTGGTATAGTGCGTTTCATGAAAGCGATTGATGAATTATTATCGATACCGGGAAGGAATGGCAGATGGATCAATCCGGGAAAGTAGCCGTTGTCACGGTATCAGCGAGAGGAGTCGGCGCGGCCGTGGCCCTCAAGCTGGCGGGCCGCGGCTGGAAAGTCGTTATAAATTATTCCAGAAGCGAGGACCAGGCCAGGGAGGTGGAGAAAGCCTGCCGCCGCGCGGGCGGGGAAACCTTTCTTTGCCGGGCCGACGTGGCGCCTGACGCGGACTGCCGCAGGATGGCGGCCGACGTGATGGAGCAGTGGGGGCGCATAGACGCCCTGGTCAACAACGCCGGAACGACAAAGTTCTGTGATCACAATGACCTGGAAGGTCTGACCGGGGAGGATTTTCAGCGTATTTACGGGGTCAACGTGATTGGCCCCTATCAAATGATACGGGCCGTCGCGCC
>DSBH01000043.1 GCA_011056825.1 Deltaproteobacteria bacterium
AATAACAGAACAAGCTGAAAATCACCCTCTCCCTTGAAGGGAGAGGGCCGGGGTGAGGGTGAAAAATCCTCCTCCCCTTCATCCCCTCCGTCCAGGGGAGGGGACAATGATTTGGGAAGACTCTCCCTGCAGGGGCGGGGATAGAGAAAATGTGGTCTATCGCCCATAGCCTATCGTCTCTCTTTTATATCCTTTGATTTTGCATGCTCTGATTTTGCATATCGCTGACTCGATAATGTGCTCTCCAGAAAATCAATCGCGGATTGTGGAGGCGCGCATTCTTTTGACAAAAATTTCGAATTAGGATATAGATATTCAACTTTTTTACGGAACAACGGTCAGTGACCCCTCAGAAAAGTGGGTGCGACTGTCGTACCGTTTCTGTCAGGGTGCCACGTTGTTCAAACGTCCGGGCAATGATTTATTGTACTCTCTATCAAACGATGTCTTCTTTACATATTCGAAAGGTCTCATCCCGATCGGCGAGCAGACGAACAAAAACGGAATTATATGAATGTACAGGTGACAGTACGACCGGAAAACCATGGAAGGGGGGAACATCATGGCGCGATGGAAGTACAAGACAAGTATCGTCGACCTGGAGCACATCATTCCGCCCGAGGCGATTTCCTGTAATGATACGGGAAGCTGTGTCGTTGACGGCATACCGGGCGGCCAGGACAAACTGGAAGGAATTTTGGACAGGGAGGGGGAAAGCGAGTGGGAGCTGGTTCAGTGCCAGGCCCACGGCGGAAAGCTTCTTTGCATATGGAAACGGGAAGTCAAGGAAGCGTTCGCGAGTTGAAAACAGATTGCCCTGTCCGTCGGCCCCTGTCACATTCGGTGTGAATCTGGTGTAGCGGCAGGCGGCTGTCGAATACGGCTTTTAAAACACTGAAAAACAGAGGAGGTATAGATTTATGGCTTTCAACCCCCCGGCAAAAATGGTAGCCCTTGTCGGCAACGCTGGCGTCGGCAAGGCGAAGCTTTCCGTTTTCAATCTGTTGCTTCGAGGATTCATGGCAGGCGCGTACATCGCCATCGGGGCCGCCCTGTGTACCGTCTGCATCACGGGCATTGACACGCCAGGCATATCCAAGCTGGTCGGAGGAGCGGTATTCCCCGTCGGACTGATCGCCATCGTCCTGACCGGTATGGAGCTCTTCACGGGCGACTGTATGATCGTCCCCATGGCCGCGATGATGAAGAAGGTCACCTGGGGCGCCGTGATGAGAAACTGGGTATGGGTCTACATCGGCAACCTGGTAGGCTCACTTGCCTACGCCTATATCATGGTCCTGGGCCCCTTCGTGAGCGGACAGTCCGACGGTTCCATGGCGGTCAACGCCTTCGGTATGACCGCGGTGGGCATCGCGGCCGGAAAGATTCTCGGGTACAAGGCTGTGGGGGCTATGGGCCTCTGGTCCTGTTTCCTGAAGGCTATCGGCTGTAACTTTCTGGTCAATATAGCCATTCTTCTGGCTATCACGGCCGATGACGTGATCGGAAAGTTCTTCGGCATCTGGTTCCCCATCATGGCGTTCGTTTCATCGGGATTCGAGCACTGCGTGGCCAACATGTACTTTCTCCCCGCAGGGAAATTCCTGTGCGACCTGCACCCGTCGGTCATAGCGGAAAAAGGGGGACTCCTGATGGCCAACGGCGGTCTTTCCTGGGCTGATGTCTGGCTGTGGAATCTCATCCCGGTTACAATAGGCAATATCGTCGGCGGTTTTCTTTTCATCGGGGTCACTTATTTTCTGATGTTCAGAAAGGATCTGCCCGCCGAGTAGGAACATCGATGTCGGCACTATCATGGGTAGCATTTATCATATGCGCGGCGGCGGTCGCCCTTCACTATCATTCGACGGGCGATTCACGCTTCCTGCTTTACGCCGTTCCCGCCCTGGCTCTGCTCCTGGTCATTCCCATGACCCTGGCCTGGATGAGCCGCCGGAGCTTCGCGCAGGCGGAGCAACGGTTTGAACCGAAGGCACGGAACTGCGACATAGGAAAAATATCACCGGCGATGATCGGTGAAGTGGTACGGATATCGGGCGAGGTCCGGAAAATCAGCTTCAAGTGGTTGAACAGGCCCCACTTCCACATCAGGGACGCAACGGCGCAGATACGGGTTATCATGTTCACCGCGCCCGCCAACGACGTTTCGGTGGGAGACAGGGTGGAATCAGTCGGCGTTGTGATGAAGTATCCGTTGACGAAAACCCGGCTCGTTATCTCCGCCGTCAGCGTCAAAAGAATTGAACGATAAGGAGACTATCATGGACGGAAGAGAGGGAAGATGTACTTTTGGGTTTCTCCTGCTCGGGCTGGCGCCCGTTATGGCAGCGGCGGGAGGAAGCGCAATCGCGGTATTTGTCTTTATCCTGGGATTGCTGGTCGCCCTTACTGCGGCGTTTGCCTGACGTCCGACGACCGCACTGAACAGGCCCGCATGAGGGTCGTCCAGCTGTTGTACACCGGCGGCGCCCCGGTTGTGATCCGGGGCGCCGTTCCTCGTTCTGAAAAGAAAGCGAGTTCCCCGCAGTCATGAACCATTCACCGGCTATAATCGTCATCGGCGGCGGTCCCGCCGGCATGATGGCGGCAGGACGCGCCTCTGAACGAGGGGCCGCGGTGACGCTCGTCGAAAAAATGGAGCGTCCCGGACTGAAACTGGGAATCACCGGCAAGGGACGCTGCAACATCACCAACGACCGGCCCCTGGATGAATTTCTTCCTCATTTCGGAGCGGGTGGGCGTTTTCTCAAGCCGAGCTTTTACGAATTTTTCGCACCCGATCTCCTGACGTTTCTCGCGTCACTGGGCGTAAAAACCGTAACGGAACGGGGGAACCGCGTATTCCCGGCGGGAAACCGGGCACGTGAAGTTGTGGACGCGCTGGTGAACTGGACCGGTAAAACCGGTGTCGTGACAAGGACGCGGGCCGGGGCAGTGGAACTGCTTTACGAAGGAGGCAGAATAGCCGGCGTCACGGTGGAACAGGCGCGCAAAGGACAGAAAAAAATGTTACCCGCCGACGCGGTGATCCTGGCGACCGGCGGCGCAAGCTACCCGCTCACGGGGTCAACCGGCGACGGCTACCGGCTGGCCCGCTCCGCCGGCCATGCCATCGTACCGGTCAGGCCCGCTCTCGTCCCACTGGAAACGGAATGCCGTAATATTCAGGGCCTTAACGATCTGGCCCTGAAAAATGTCGCCCTTTCCCTTCGCGTAAACGGTCGAAAGCCGGTCCGCGAATTCGGTGAAATGCTTTTTACTTCCTTCGGTGTTTCAGGACCGGTCATTCTCACCCTCAGCGGCCGGGCCGTTGACGCCCTGAACGCCGGCTTGAAGGTGGAACTTTCCATCGATCTCAAACCCGCCCTTGACGACAAAAAGCTCGACGCCCGCCTGCTCAGGGACTTGGCGAACAACCCTAAAACGAAGTTTGACACCCTGCTCAGAGGTCTCCTCCCGCCGTCCCTTATTCCCGCATGCCTCGACATGACGGGCATACCCGCCACGAGGACGGCAAACCAGGTCACGGCGCGCGATCGGAGAGCGCTCCGTCTCTGGCTGAAGGATTTCAGGCTTTCCGTAACGGGGCATCGTCCCATCGACGAGGCGATCGTCACGGCGGGCGGCGTCAGCCTGCGGGAAGTGAACCCCAACAC
>DSBH01000127.1 GCA_011056825.1 Deltaproteobacteria bacterium
GCAATGTTTCACCCTCCACCATGGTGGCCGTCGCCACGGAGACGAGTTCCTGTACGGCCTGGTTGTTCGATGCAGTAAGGAACTTGAACGCCATGGCATACAGATAATCGCCGACGAGGACGCTTGCCGCGTTGCCCCAGAGCCGGTTGGCCGCGGCTTTTCCACGCCGCATGCTGGCATGATCGATGACGTCGTCGTGAAGAAGCGACGCGGTGTGAATGAATTCTATGGCCGCTGCCAGCGGGTATCGGTTTTCACCGTGATAGCCGAACAAGTCCGCGCTGATCATGATCAGAAGCGGCCTTATGCGCTTGCCGCCACTCATGATGATATGCCTGGAGATTTCGGGAATAAGGTCGACGTATGACTCGCGTCCCTGCTCGAGAAAGGATTCAACAACGGCGAGATCCTTCTCGTAGGAATTGATTACTTCCTGTAATTGCATAAATATTATACCTTTACTCTTTGGACGTACGCCCCGGTATATTGCATGACGGTTGCATTGTCAAAGAAATTCATTGTCCGCCGGTTTTACCGTGCGACCGGTTCAATACAATCAGGAACATCGTTGCCGGGCGAGTTCACCAGCGTCGCAACCTGGTACGCCTCCATATCGCTGAAGTCACGGGGACACAGCAGGTTTTTCACCAGCTCCTGATCTCCCGTTCCGTCGAGCCAGAGACCGGCATCTTCCCCGGTCAGAATGACGGGCATACGGTCGTGAATCGGGCGGGTACATTCATTGGCGGCCGTGGTCATGATGACGCAGGCGGGGCGAACGCCGCCCCCCGGAACGGGGATAAACCGGAAGAGCCCCCCGAGTCCCACCGGCCCGCGGGAGACGAAATGCACATACCAGGGAACCCGCGATTTGCCCCGCGATTCCCATTCATAATACCCGTCCGCCATGACCAGACAGCGCTGTTTCCTGAAGGCCTCCCGGAAACTCGGCTTTCGGTCCGCCGTTTCCGAACGGGCATTGATCAACAGACGGTTCGTCCGGGAACCGATCATGGGGAATCCCCATCGCATGTCAACGAGGGCCCGCTCCCCGCGTTCTTCGGTGACCACGACCACGTCGGAGCCCGGCGCGATATTGTAGCTGCGGCGGGCCCGCGAAGCGACGCGCACCACACCGTACTGCTCAACTATTTCATCCACATTCGATATCATGACAAAACGTCCGCACATGAGAACACTCCGAATCCATTAATAACGGCTCGAACCGTTTCCCTCCGAAACCGTCGATTCAACGGACTTTTTATGTATTGTACACGAAGGTGCTTCAAAAGAGCAAACGGCGATGGTGTTCGCCGGTGGTGTTCAGGTCCGAATATTTTTTCTTTTCAAAAAAGCGACTTTCCTGTACTGAAAGGCAATTCCGCGTTCTGCGGCGGATGACGCCATCACAGCATGCCTTGATCGAAGAACACCATTGGTGGTAAGCATATTACCTTGCGGACGTGCCGGACGTTGCGGAACAGGAGCCGCGGGCGCGCCCGCTTCACGGAAAGGAGTGACGGCATGTTCAAAAAAATATTATACCCTACCGATTTTTCGGAAATCTCGAAGAAGGTAATTTCGGCTCTCAAAAAAATGGCGAAGGCGGAAACCGCCGAGGTGGTGTTGCAGCACGTCATTGACAGCAGAAACCTCGACACTGTTGTTCACTGGTCGCCCGCCGAGTACGAACGGACAAGAAAGGTGATAGAAGACGGGGCGGCGGAAAAAGCCGCCGAGACGGCAAACGCACTCGCGAAGGCGGGTCTTGCCGTGAAGGTTGTCATCTCCGAGGGTATTCCTTCGCAGGAAATACTCAAAACCGCGAAAACGGCGGGGATATCGGCGATCATTATCGGTTCCCACGGCAAGAGCAATCTGCGGGAAATGCTCCTCGGGTCCGTATCGGAACAGGTCATAAAAAAGTCCCGGAAACCGGTCATCGTGATCAAGCGTTAAGCGGGACAGCGATATTAAAAAAGGAGAGAAAGTAATGAAGATTCTGCGCGTTGACATGTCGAAGCATGCCATCACGACCGAAGAACTGCCCCCTGACTGTCTCATGATAGGAGGCCGGGGTCTTACCGCGAAAATAATGAACAAGGAAGTGCCGCCTGACACGGATCCTCTCGGACCCGGCAACAAGCTCGTAATCGCCGCGGGCCCCCTGGCCGGCACGATGGCGCCTCAAATGGGGCGTATATGTTTTGGATGCAAGAGTCCGCTCACCCGGGGCATCAAGAAATCAAACGTGGGAGGACCCGCGGCCCAGAAGCTTGACAAGCTGGGCATCCGCGCGGTCATCGTGGAAGGCGCGCCCGAACCGGGACACTGGTATCTTTTGAAGATAGCGAAGGACGGCGCCTCACTGGAACCGGCTGATGCCTATGTCGGCATGAATAATTACCGCCTCGTGGAAGAGCTTTCCAAAACGTACGGCAAACGCCCGACATTCGTCACGATCGGCGTCGCCGGCGAGCGGAGGTACGGAGCCGCGTCAATCGCCCTGGGAGACATGGACGGAGATCCCTGCAGAATCGCCGGTCGCGGAGGCGTCGGCGCCGTCATGGGATCAAAAGGCCTCAAGGCTGTTGTTATCGACGCAGAGAACACAGAAACGGTCGAATTGGCCGATCCGTCAACATTCCGGGAAACGGTAAGGGAGTGGGTGCGGGTCATCAGGAAAGACGCCGGGTGCCAGTTGTTTCACACCTTCGGTACGCCACTCGCCGTTTCAAGTCTGAGCATGCAGGGAAGTATGGCCACCCGGTGCTACAGCGAAGGCAGGCATGAAGATTTCAGAAAGGTCAGCGGCGAAGCGATCAGGGACCGGCTGTGGGAACGGGGCGGCTCCATGCACGCCTGCATGCCCGGTTGCGTGGTGCAGTGTTCTATCAGATACAATGGTCCCGACGGGCAACTGCTCTGCTCGGCCCTGGAATATGAAGCGATCAGCCTGCTGGGCACGAATCTCGACATTACCGAACTCGATGATATCGCCCGGCTGAAACACCGCTGCGACGACATCGGCATTGATCTCATCGAAACAGGCGCCACCCTGGCCGTGGCGGTCGCCGGCGGAAGGCTGCGCATGGGCGACGCCGGGGGCGCCCTGAAACTTCTCGATGAAATAGAAAAGGGCGACGGCTTCGGGGCCATCCTGGGACAGGGCGTCGTTGAAACGGCAAAATTCCTGAACGTCGATCGGGTTCCCGCTTTCAAGGGCCAGGGACTGCCGGCGCACGACGGGCGGGCCGCCAAGGGCATCGGCGTCACGTACGCCACCAGCCCCATGGGCGCCGACCACAATGCCGGTCTCACCTACAAAATGCCCGGGAGGAAGACGGGACAGGCGGACAATTCCCTGGCCTTCCAGATCCGTGCGGCGGCCTGTGACACCATCGGGTATTGTCTCAATTCCGTGCCGGGAGGCCAGGCGTCCCTCTACGGGTTTTTCGCCGATTTGCTCAACAGCCGCTACGGAACATCACTGGCGGGCAACGACGTCATTGAAATAGCCAAACAGACGCTGAAAGATGAAAACACCTTCAACAGCGGGGCTGAGTTCAGCACTATCTGGGAGCCTTACCCCGCTTTCTACCGAACCGAACCGCTGCCGCCGACCAACCGGGTATTCGACGTTGACGACAGCGAAATCCGGGGTATCTGGGAC
>DSBH01000219.1 GCA_011056825.1 Deltaproteobacteria bacterium
GGGCAGGCCCGTCATCGGGAAATCGTGCTACATAATCGACGCCGAAGGGAACCGTATTCCGATCAGCGTGTCGACAGCCGTGCTCCGTGACGCCGACGGCCGCGTGGAGGGAGGCGCGGAAACATTTCGCGATCTCTCAGAGGTCGAGACGCTGCGCATGGAACTGGGTGAAAAATTCCGCGTCGGCGATCTGGCCAGCCGAAGTCCATTGATGCAGCGCGTCTTCGATGTGCTGCCGGCCATCGCCGCCAGCCCAAGCACCGTTCTCGTTCTCGGTGAGACGGGGACGGGGAAGGAACTGGTTGCCCGCACGATTCATTCGCTCAGTCCCCGCAACAAGGGTCCTTTTGTGGCGGTTAACTGCGGCGCCCTTCCCGATACGCTCCTGGAATCGGAACTGTTCGGTTACAAGTCAGGCGCCTTTACCGGCGCCAACAGGGACAAACCCGGACGCTTCGCCATGGCGGAAGGAGGAACGATTTTTCTTGATGAAATCGGCGAAATCAGTCCGGCGCTGCAGGTCAGGCTGCTCAGGGTTTTGCAGGACCGCACGTACGAACCGCTGGGCGCGACACGCTCCGAAACAGCCGATGCCCGGGTCATTGTGGCGACCAACAAGGATCCCGCCGAGCAGGTTCGTCTCGGCCTGTTCCGGGAAGACCTGTATTACCGCGTAAACGTTGTGCGCATTGAACTGCCGCCTCTTCGCCGCCGCAAGGAAGATATTCCGCTGCTGGCGGATCAGTTCATCGCCCGGTTCAACCACCTGCAGGGGAAATCCGTGCAGGGAATCACTCCCGAAGCCTTATCCCTGCTCATGGCGCACAACTGGCCCGGCAATATACGGGAGCTGGAAAATGTCGTGGAACGGGCCTTTGTTCTCTGTTCCGAGGGATATATCGGTATCACCCACCTTCCAACCGAGCTGACTGCCCAGGATCAGGGCGGGACGCCGGCGACAGCGCAGAATGTGCGGTTCGCCCATGACATTCTCGACGCCCAGGCGATTCTGGCCGCCCTGGAGCGGACCGGGTTCAACCGCCAGGCGGCGGCTCGTGAACTGGGCATTCACAAAACGACTCTTTTTCGCCGCATGAAAAAACTGGGTATTTCTCTGCCCGGGCGGAACGGACGTTCCCGGGACAGGCAAAATAAGTAGCAATCGTGCACCGATATTTCTTCCACAGGGTAGCGTATATGCATCCATGCGGTGCGTTCCACGTGAGATCAAAAAAAGATATGCTTGTATTAACAGGAGGTTACCGTGTATCCTCGGGGTGCCATGCTTTGGCATAACTTGTGCAAAATAAGCAGTAGCACATGAAAGGATTCGGAACATGAAGGCTGCCTTTGCGCATTGGGACGGTCGCATAGCTCCGGTCTTCGATACAGCCGGCCGGGTTAAAATCATCGAGGTGCAGGCCGGACGGATCGTCGGCGAGGCTCACGAGACGCTTCCGGAGGACGCGCCGGCGCAAAAGGCGCTTCGACTGGCCGGGCTGGAAATTGATACGCTGGTCTGCGGCGCCATATCCAGGACCCTGTACGGGATGATCACCGCCTACGGAATCAAGGTTATCCCCTTCGTGGCGGGAGATCTCGGCGAGGTTGTCGCGGCATGGCAGGCGGGGATACTGGAACATGACGCCTTTGCCATGCCCGGGTGTTGCGGCCGGGGACGACGGTGGTTCGGAGGACGGAACCAGGGGTTCCCGGAAGAAGTGGTTGTTGACGGCAGGGGGCGTGGCCACGCGATGGCGGGCGGTGTTTCAGGACGCGGACGGGGTCGCTGGTCGGGTTTTGCGGGAGCGACATTTGCCGTTGGAACATCCGGTTACTGCCTGTGCCCGCAGTGCGGGCGAGAGGAGCCGCACGAACCGGGCGTACCCTGTGTTGAGAAGGCCTGCCCGGCGTGTGGAACCGCGATGGTACGCAAATAATATATTATGTATAATAACAACTCACAGGAAAGGAGGACAGGATCATGCCTGGAGGAGATCGAACGGGACCCATGGGAATGGGACCGATGACGGGCCGCGCAGCTGGATATTGCGCGGGATACGGAGTACCGGGATACACCAGCCCCGCATACGGCCGTGGTTTCGGATTTGGATTTGGAAGAGGCCGCGGCGGTTGGGGCCGAGGATTCGGTAGAGGATTCGGGTGGCGAGGTTTCCCCGCCTGGGGAGACTTTGGCGGTTATGCGCCGCCGTATTATGGATACGCTGCGCCCTACGGGAATCCGAATCCCGATATGGAAAAGGAGGCATTGAAGAATCAGGCCGACGCGTTGCAGTCGGAGCTGGAATTCATCAAAAAACGTCTCGAGGAAGTTGAAGCGGGAACCGCGCAGGAATAAACGCAGCGCAATCCTGAGCACGAAAGGCCGTGCCGCGGTTATGAACGGTACGGCCTTTCGTGAATGAAGTGAAATATTACGCGCAAGGAGGCGCTCACAGGTGAAAATAGTTTTTACGACATCAGGCGACAATCTCGATGCCCCGGTGGACCGGCGATTTGGCCGGGCGCCTAAGTTTCTCATTTACGATCTGGATAACGATACCTTTGAAGTGATCGACAACCAACAGAACCTGAACGCGGCCCAGGGGGCAGGCATTCAGTCGGCGCAGACCGTGGCTGAAACCGGCGCGCAGGCCCTGATAACAGGTCATTCCGGGCCAAACGTCTACCGGGTCCTTTCGGCGGCCGGGGTCACCATCTATAACGCGCCCGACGGAACGATCGCCGAGATTCTCGAGCAGTACCGCGCGGGGAAACTTGAGAAGGCTGGCAGTGCCGATGTCGAAGGACATTGGATATGAACGAAACCATGATCGGCTATCGACCTATCGGCGTGATTTACAGTCAACATTGCGTTGCCGAGGAGACGCCGATCCAGCCTGCGTACGCCGCGGGCTGTCCGGGACGGGTGGAAGTGTTTCCCGAGTTTGCTGAAGGACTTCGTGATCTTGAAGGTTTCTCGCACATTTATCTTCTTTATCACTTCCACTGTGTCGAGGAAGCGCAACTCCTGGTCAAACCGTATCTGCAGGACGCCGAGCGTGGTGTTTTCGCCACGCGGGCGCCTTGTCGGCCCAATGCCATCGGGCTCAGCGTTGTTGAACTGGTGCGTCGGGAGGGCAGGGTGCTTCATCTTGAAGGCGTCGATATCCTGGACGGGACGCCCTTACTTGACATAAAGCCCTACACGGCGAAATTCGATTTTTTAAAAACGACAAGGAACGGATGGCAGGACGACGTTGATGAGCCCACGGCGCATGAACGGGGACTAAGAAATTTTCGCCCCGGGGACAAACGTTGACCATCCGAAAAACAGCGGAAGGAGAATGAGCCTTATGCTGACATACGAATATGGAATCTGTGGACGGACCGGGCGTTGCGGATACACTGCCTGTGGTGAAGAAGCATGAGTACGGGAGACGCGGCATATTCCTACGGTCCCGTCCCGTCCCGTCGGCTCGGGAAAAGCATGGGCATAAATAATATACCCTCCAAGGTTTGCACGTATTCCTGCGTCTATTGCCAGGTCGGGCGGACCAGCCGAATGAGTATCGATCGCGGGACTTTTTACGATCCCGGGGCCATTGCCCGTGATGTCGAAGACCACGTGGCGAAGGCGAAAAAGTCGTCGGAGCGGATTGATTA
>DSBH01000160.1 GCA_011056825.1 Deltaproteobacteria bacterium
AAGCGTATCCTCCAATTCGGTTTTTTTGTTGCTGATCACAACGAACCGAAGGGTACGCTTTTTTTATTCAACCATCAATCCACAACTTTGGGGTATACCTCGGGTTAGCCAAAAAGAGTCTAACCACCTTGAAGACTGGGGCGGCCTGCTCTCAACGGAAGATTACCGCGAACTGGGACGCATGACGCGAAACGCCGCCAAAAAATCGGGAGGCGGCTGCTTCGCCGTTCTCGAGGGAGAATACAATCACCGGGTTCTTGGAAAAAACGTGCTGGCCTTTCTGGAAGGGATGGACGGAGAGTGAATGCAGGCCGCGCGTCACATCAATAATAACTATTTTTATTTTTGAAAACTGTCTCCGCGCGAAAAAACGGGCCTCTCAAACTTCAAGATATTGCTCCCGGGCTTCATGGTTGTCGCACAGTTCATCACCTTATTTCCCTATACAAAACCGGCTGAATATCTGATCGAGTACGTCGTCTCCCGCATTTTCGCCCGTGATGAGCGCCAGGCTACGGAGAGCTTCCTGCAATTCAAATGCCGGGATTTCGGGCGATTCGCCCTCCTCCATGGACCGCGCCGCCCGTTCGGCGCTTTCAAGGGCATCGCGCAAGGCCTCCCGGTGCCGGAGGTTTGTCAATACCACGTCGTCGTCGTTTTTGTCTCCGCCGCCCCATTCACCGGCGATACGCTCCTTCAGGCGATCGATGCCCTTGTCGTGTTTCGCTGAAATAACGGCCACGTCCACGCCCGGAACGTTTTCCGCGATTTCCTTCGGGTTCACCTTCTGCGGCAGGTCGCTCTTGTTGATCGCCAGCACCACCCGTTTATCGCGTTTGTCCTCCATGATCCGCCGGTCTTCCTCAAAGAACCCCTCGGAGCCGTCGATCACGGCGATAACCAGATCCGCTTCAGCCGAGCGCATTCGCGCGAGCCGCACGCCTTCGCGTTCGATCTCCTGGTCCGACTCGCGTATTCCCGCGGTGTCAATGAAGCGGACCGAAAGACCGCTCACGTCGACGCCCACTTCGATGAGATCCCGTGTTGTCCCTGGAATTTCCGTGACGATGGCCCGTTTTTCACCCACCAGCCTGTTGAGGAGGCTCGACTTGCCCACGTTGGGCCGCCCGACGATGACCGCCGTCAGGCCATTCCGATAGAGGGCGCCCCGGTCATAGGTGGCCAAAATGTTCCGACCGGACCGGACGGCCTCCCGAAGCACCGGCAGGTAATGTCCCTCGTCGGGAAGCGTTATATCTTCATCGGTAAAATCAATTGAGGTTTCAAGAAAGGTAAGCACATCGACGAAGGAAGCCCGGACGGCCCGTATCTCGTCGGAGAGTCGGCCTTTGAGCGCGAACAGCGCCTGGTGCAATCCCCGCTCGCTGCGGGCGGTCACGAGATCGGCCACTGCCTCGGCCTGGGCGAGATCGATACGGTTGTTGAGGAAGGCTCGCTTCGTAAATTCGCCCGGTTCGGCCGGCCGCGCGCCCGCCCGCAATACCGCGTCGAGAACGGACTGAAGAATCAGCGGATTTCCGTGGCAGCTGATCTCCAGAACATCTTCGCCCGTATAGGAACGGGGACCACGCATGAGAGCCACCAGTACTTCATCGAGTACGTGCCCCGTTTCAACGTCGACAATGTCGCCGTGATAGAGACGGTGTGTCTCGAGACGGGCGATGGTGTTCCGCGGCCTGAACAGCCGCCTGCAGATATCCTCGGAACGGTCGCCGCTCACCCGCAGAACGCCTACCCCCCCGGCGCCCGTCGGCGTGGCTATGGCGGCAATGGTATCTTCCCGCACGTCAAGCCCCGCCTTTCCGATCCGTTCCTTCTGGTCCGCCCGCCAAAAAGGCAACCGTCCTATCCCTTCTTGCCGGGAAGGATGATAATTTTCCGGAAAGCCCCTTCACCCCGGCTCCTGGTCGTCAGCTCCCTGTCATCCTGTAGGGCGAGATGAACGATCCGCCGATCGTGGGCGTTCATGGGATTGACTGTTACCGGTTTTCCTGTGCGCTTGGCCTTTTCTCCCAGTTTCAAGGCCAGGGCCTCGAGCGACGATTCCCGTTTACTTCGATAGTTTTCCGTGTCGAGAATAATCCGCTTCCGGTCGGTGCCGTTCTTGTTCAGCGCCTTGTTGACGAGATACTGCAAAGCATCGAGGGTCTGTCCCCCCTTGCCGATCAGTATCCCGCTTCCGTCACCCTCGATATCGATCGTCACCGATTCGTCGACCTCTCGGGCGGTAACGGGAAAATTAAAACCCATGTGCTGAAGAATGCCTGTCGTCAGCTCCCTGGCCTCGAGGGCCGTATCCCCCGCTTCCGGACCGTTTAATTCCGATGCTTTCTGCTTTTTCGCCGTAACCGACTTCTCTCCAAGAGTCTCGTCGAAATCCATGTTAAAAGACAGGATGCTCGCACTGATACGGGCCTTTTTGCCGCCGACCAGTCCGAGAAATCCGGTGGCGCCTTCGGTCAGAATTTCGATGTTGAGCTTTTCCCTGGAAAGATTCAGCTCATCGCAGGCCTTCGCTATCGCCTCGTCAATTGTTTTGCCTTCAAACTCGAAAGATTCTTTTTGGGGAGATTCGCTCATTTCCATTACCTCGCATGTATAATTGCGCACCTGCTGACGGGCCTTTCTGAAGTTGGCTGTCGGGAAACATCGTCGTGTCGGATGTTTGCAGGTTCCGCGTCACTTGGTGCGTTTGTTGATCCAATATTGCTGCCCCACGCTTATAATATTGTTGAAGAGCCAGTAAATAACCAGTCCCGCCGGGAAATTAAGAAACAGAAAGGTAAAGGCCACCGGCATCCAGGTCATGATCTTCGTCTGCAGTTCGTTCGTGCTGGGCGTGGGCATCATCTTCTGCTGGAGGTACATGCTGGCTCCCATGATAACCGGCGTTATGTAATAGGGATCCTTGGCGGACAGGTCCTGTATCCAGAAAAAGAACGGCGAGTGGCGAAGCTCTATGGAATAAAGCAGCGCCCGGTAAAGACCGAAAAAGACCGGGATCTGGATCAGAATGGGCAGGCACCCGCCCAACGGATTCACCTTGTACGCCTTGTAGAGCGACATGGTTTCTTCCTGCATCTTTGCCTTGTCGTCTTTATACTTCTCCCTGAGTTTCTGCATCTCCGGCTGGATTTTCTGCATATTCTTCATGGACTTGTAACTCATCGTCCCGAGCGGCCAGAAAATGACCTTGACGAATATGGTCAGAATGATGATCGCCAGCCCGTAGTTGTGCACAAATCCGTTGATCAGTTTCAATGCTTTCAGCAGGGGCAGGGAGAGCCATTTGATCCAGGAACCAAAATCGATGGACGATTCCAGGTTCACCTGCTGGCTCTTGAGAATATCGTATTCCTTCGGTCCCAGGTAGCAATTGTACCGGAATGTCCCCGATTCCCCCGGCGGTATCATGACCCGGGGACCTCGAAGCGAGACGAAAACATCGTTGCTCGAGCTTTTTGCCACCACCGCGCTCGTCAGGGACGGCTGCTGAGAAATAACGGATGCGATGAAATACTTGGTCTGATAGCCCGCCCAGAGCACGCCGGGACCGTAATACTTGGTCTCGTCGAGCTTTTTCGGATTTTCCGTCACCAGGTCGTCGCTCACGTACATCACCGGCCCTACATGAC
>DSBH01000293.1 GCA_011056825.1 Deltaproteobacteria bacterium
GCGCCGGTCCGCATGCTCGTCAGGTGGGTTCTGTCCATGACGGCAAGAGGAAATCCTGTCTCCGGGTCGGTCAGGATGATAACCGCCATGACCGTGGGAAGGCCATACGTTTCCGGGTTGGCCGGGTGGACGTTGACGCTTTTGATGCCCGCAATGTCGAAGCCCTGTCCGCGAATGTAGGCCGGCATGGAGCGCAGGTCCCCTTTTGGGAATGTGAGATAACTCTTGGCGGGCATCTCCACCTGACCCATGCCGTACGCCCTGAAGGCCTTTTCAACGGTGGCGTTGGCAACCGCGGGAGTCAATACCTTTGCAGCCTCTTTCTTCGTGATGATCACTGTCTTCATGCAATTCCTCCCTGTCATGTTATGACCTATTCAATCACGTTTCCCATATCCTATTTCGTAGCATCGAGCGTAAACCGCCATTTGCAGAAGCAGTCGTCGGGGTGAGGGTCCGGCGGGGCGAAGAGACAGTCGACCCGGATTCGCTCGTCGATGATGCGGGCGAAGCTCTCGAATTCGCCGCGGTGCATGTCTCTGCAATCGAATTCGGGCAGGCCGTGCTTTCGGCGGGCGACCTGGGGCGGGCAGCTCGGAACGGTGATGAACGCTTCGTTGTCCCGTTCTTCGATGTCATACTCGATGAGAATCGTCCATGGAAAGTATTTCAGAGCCTTCAGGAAACCGGTCAAACCTTTTTCGGTGATCCCGAATCGTTGAATGATCTCCTTCGCCGCCAGTTCCGGTATGCGCCCCCATACCCGCCGGTTGATCCCTTCGGCGGTCTGCTGATCGAATGCCTCCGAAACATAGAGAAACCAGAAGGCATCCATGATGCGGTACTGCCGGAGGAGAAATTCGACGTAACTCTGTAATTCCGACCTGTTCATGTGTGTCAATACTGAAAGATCCATTGTTCCCTCCCCGTGATACAGTTCATGTAGTATACCAATAGCATTCATGGAAAGAGCCCACAAGGGGATTTTTTTCTGTGCATTCCATGGTGCCGTCAACGTGCCACGGAGATTATTCCATCTCGCCTCTTTCATGGTAATGGATCGTGCATGAAATTCCCGGTAGCGAAACGGTGATGAATCTGTTAGAAAGGATGCATGGGCGTTTCATGCAGAGAGCCGTATGGTGCCCCTCTGTATGGACGGTGACGGGAGTTGCATGACATGAAAAAAATTCTCATTGTTGATGACCAGATCGAAGTCAGAGAGCTCGTGGAAGTGACGCTGGGCACGCTCGGCTATAGCATCCTTCACGCGGGGGATGGAAACACGGCGCTTGAGATCGTACGGGCGGAGAAGCCTGATCTCACGATCATGGATGTCACAATGCCCAACGGCATCGATGGACTCGAAGCGACCCGGATGATCAAAACCGATGATGAAACAAAACACTGCAGGGTGATCATGCTGACCGCGCGGGACCAGGAGCCGGACATCAAAGCGGGATACGACGCCGGCGCCGACGGCTACTTCATAAAGCCCTTCAGCCCGCTGGAACTCATCAGGACGGTCGAAGACTATCTTGCATAGGAACGCAGTGATGTCGTTCCCGTTCGTGTCTATTCCATGGTCGGCGCTTCGGGAAGGCGGGGCGGAATTGAAACAACCCGTTCCTCGATGACTCTCATCCCCTTCCACCTGCCGCCGCGGAACCGTCCGTAAAAGGCGATTCCCAGGGCGGTGATATACAGCGTCGCGCAGATCCACCCGCCGAATATTCCCAGTGAAAGATACATGACCGCAAGGTAGCTCGGAATGATCATCACCGCCACGGACAGAATCAGTTCCATGACCATGACATAGCGGGTGTCGCCGGCGCCCTTGATGGCTGAAGCAAAAATGATATTCAGTGCGTCGAACAGAGAATAGACGGCGACAAAGCGGAGCAGGACGATCGTCAGTTCACGAATCGCCGTGAACCTGACGGGATCGGACCGGGCGGCAAAGGGCTGTATGAAGAGATCGGGCCACGCCACGTAGAAGAGCGCCACGACCGCCATGTAGAGAAAGGTGAGGTGGAACGCCGAGTAGGTCGATCGTTCGGCAAGCTTCGGATTGTCTTCACCCAGGCGCTGCCCCACCAGGACCGACACGGCGATGCCGATGCCGATCATGGGCATGAATGCCAGCGTGTTGATGTTGAAGGCGATGTTGCTCGCGGCGAGGGCGTCCGTTCCCAGTTTCCCGATGAGGATGATGAATGCGGTGAACGCCGCTATTTCAATAAAGAAGTGGATGCCGCTGGGAAGTCCGTATCTGATCAGCCGCCGGAGCAGTTCGCCGTCGGGGCGCCACCCGCTCACGGTATTGAACGCGCGGTTATGCGCGGGGCGGAGGATCAGCAAAAAATAAACGGCGACACTGAAAAAGAAGGCCGATGTCGTGGCGATCCCGGCGCCGGCGATACCCATTTCGGGGAATCCCCCATGGCCGAAGATGAGGAGCCAGTCGAGGGAGAGATTCACCACCGTGACGGCCAGATTGACCCACATGATCGGCCATGTCTTCCCGAGACCGGAATAGAACGACGCCAGCGCCGATGCGGCGATGGCAGGCATCGCTCCGAACGAGAGAATGACGAAGTATATCCGCTCGCATTCCTGTATCTCCGGGGCGTGTCCGATAACCCTGAAGATCGGTCCCGCCAGGGGGATCAGCAGCATCTGAAGCATGCCGCCGAAGAGGGCGACATAGATGCCCTGCCACAGCGACGGGCCGCAGCGGTCGTGGCGACCGGCCCCGTAATACTGGGCGACGAATGTTCCCGCGTAGCTTGCCGTTCCGATGAAGATGCACGATACGGTAAAGCTCAGCATACCCGCCGGCATTGCCGCGGCGATCGCTTCGGGAGAATACCAGGTGAGGAACATGCGGTCCACGAAGTGCTGAACCGACCATGACCCGGTGCTGATGATGAGGGGGACGGCGATCCGCAGGACCTCGCCGTAGCCGCCCTCGTCATGCCATCGATTTTTCAGCCGTCGAAACATGTTCATGCGATGTGCAGGATGCCCGGCATATTTTTTTATGATTCACCATGCACTTACTACCGATGGGCGGTCAATGTCAATGGACGGCGTGTTCCGGAGGGGGCATAAAAAAAGGCTGGGCCGTTTCCGACCCAGCCTTGACTTTCCATGGCATGAACCAGGGTGTATCAGCCCCGACGATCCGGGCCTGATGCTACATCTTTCTCCTCACTCCCGCCAGGCCGATCAGCCCCAGCCCGAGAAGCAGCATGGTGGTCGGCTCGGGGGTGCCGATGGGTCCCGATGTAATTTTCGCATACAGCGTGGCCAGGTTGGATTGATCCTCATAGGTGTAGAACTCCTCGGAGATGGTAGCGCCGCCATCCTTAGGGAATCCGAGCAGATTGAAGTAATACTCAGATCCATCATAAATGAACACCTCTGCATTTTGCCACGCCCCGCTCACCTCGTCAATTTGAATTACCCCAGCGAAACTCGTCGAGCCGAAGACAAGCCCCAGGGTAAGCAGACCAAAGATAAGAAACTTCAAACTTTTCCTCATCCTTCTCCTCCTTTCCTCATTGTTTGTTTTATCTGTCATTTCCATAACGTCAGACGCTTCACCTTTTATAGAAATGTGAGGCAATTAACATGCCAATTTTATAA
>DSBH01000186.1 GCA_011056825.1 Deltaproteobacteria bacterium
CACTTTCAGCGACCTGAACAGGATCGCCGAAAGTTTCGCACGGATTCTCAATGGTATTTTTCATCACAGGATCGAATATTACGAGACAGACGGGAAAGAAGCATCGAATGAACAGAAAAACGGCAGTCTCCGTCGAAAACCGACAGTCAAAAGTCCCCGTAAAACCACGGGAAATCAAACGTTCCCTCACCCGCCTTCTGGAACTTCTGGAGTTCACTGATGCCGAAGTCTCGGTCACGCTGGTCGACGATGACGAAATTAGGACCCTGAACAACCGTTACCTTCAACGCGATCGCCCCGCCAATGTTATCTCCTTTTCGATGCTGGAAGGTGCTTTTGGAGACATAACACCCAACGTGCTCGGCGACATAGTCATGTCCGCCGAGACAGCCTCGAGGGACGCGCATGCGGGAGGTCTTCCGCCGGACGACATGATTCTGTATCTTGTCATCCACGGATTGTTACACCTGCTCGGCTACGACCATGAAGTATCACTGGAGGAAGCAACCCGCATGCTTCAAAAGGAAAACGAACTCTTTTTCGCTCTCAGAAACTACCACCTCGCGCAGCAATGACGGTCCCGTTCCGTGAAAACCGTTGTTCATTCTTTCAGAATAATTGTCTGGCCTGGATAAATAGTGTCATCAGAAGACAGGCTGTTGATTCGAAGAAGAGAATTCAGGCTTACGTTGAATCGCCTCGCTATGGTGTAGGGGCTGTCGCCTCTTCGAACAACGTATGTTTCCGGCGAACCACCCGCCGACCCGTCGTCGCTTTCAGCCGTTAGCGCCGTGGGAATGAGAAGTTCCTGCCCGACTCGAATCAGATTGCCCCCGAGGTTGTTCTCCGTCCTGATCCGGCTGACTGTCGTGTTGTACCTGCGGGCGAGATGAAACAGTGAATCCCCCTTCTTTACTTTGTATGTAACCAGCCTGGTGCTTCCGGAAACTGCTGCTCCGGTTCCGGCCGGGATGGTCAGCACCTGTCCCGCGCATATGAGATAGGGACGTGAAATATTGTTGGCCCGCGCGATGGCGCCCACGGAACTGCCGTAACGGACGGCTATGGTGGACAACGATTCGCCCCGTTGTACCCGGTGCCGTGCAGGTTTTGACAAGACGGTCCGAGAAGCCGAAGCTGCTCCCGACACGGGTACCTGCAACCATTGTCCCGCGCGTATGAGATAAGGACGCGCAATATTATTGGTCCGCGCGATAAGACTGACGGAACTGCCGTAACGTGAGGCGATGGTGGACAACGATTCACCATGCTGTACCCGGTGACGCACAACGGAACCCGCCTCGACCACTGCGGCGGGAGCAGCGGGAATATCGTCCAGGACTGCGAGCAGTGTTTCTTCCTTCCCCGGAGGAACCTTGAGTTCATACGGCCGGTTGGGGGTCACTTTCAGGCGCAGCTCAACATTGAGTGATTCAAGTTCACTGACTTTCATATCGAGATGTTTCGCTATATCGGTCAGCCGCATGCTTTTTTCAATGGCGACCGTCTCGTAGACAAGCGGTTCATCCATCGGTTCGTTTTCGAGATCGAAACCATATTTTTCAGGGTCTTTAATAATCCGAAGCGTCGCCAGAAATCGGGGCACATACCTTCTTGTCTCTGAAGGCAACTTTCGGTAGAGATCCCAGAAATCGTCCAGATAATTTACCTGCTGGCCGGATATCACCCGCAGCACCCTTCCCTCGCCGCAATTGTAAGCGGCGAGAACCGTTTGCCAGTCGCCGAAAATACCGTGCAGCTCGGTAAGATAGGCAATTGCCGCATCGGTTGATAGTTCCGGATTCATTCGTTCGTCAACATACTGGTCACGCTTCAACCCGAATTTGTATCCCGTCGATGGTATAAACTGCCACAATCCAAGGGCGCGGGCCGAGGAAAATGCCTTTACGATAAACCCGCTTTCCACCAGGGGCAGCCAGGACAATTCTTCCGGAAGACCCGCTTCTCGAAGCCGTTCTACGATCATGTCCCGATAGGCGCCCGAACGCCGATACGATCTCAGGAAAAATTCCCGTTCATGTTTCTGATATCTTTCGATCTCCCGTTTTACCTCAGGAACGTCGGAAAGAGGGATTTCGCTCTGTGATCCCACGGCCACGGTGCTTCTGGAGGCATATATCTCGATGATGCGTTTTGCTATCAGAAAACGGAGATCGTCCCGTTGCCAGGTGATATCGGGATCGTTGTTTATGTCGAGGGTAAGCGCGTATGCCTGATCGAGAAGCGCGAGCGCGCTGTCGAGTTCGCCCCGTTCCCAGAATTCCCGGGACTGATTGAGAAAAACAAGCGCTTCATCGATTGCTTCCTGGGCCAATGCCTTTCGTTCCGCTTTGTCACGGCATTCGCCGTCTTCAGAGGCGTTCTCTTCGCTGAAATCGGACTCATTCACAGACCGTCCGGCTGACAATTCTTCTTCCCTTATATCAGTATCGCACGGCCGCGCCACCGCATGAACGTTTGCAGGCGTTTCTTGTTCCGACGATTCTTTCGGAGCGCTCCAGGCCGGATCGTCTCCGCGAATTGTTGCCGGTTCGCGATGCGCGTAACCGCCCTGATGCAGTGTGCACGACGTCAACACTGACAGCAGGAGAAAGAAAATCACCCACAACACGTGAAAAATACTACACACTCCGTACGATTTTCTCGGCATTACATTACATTTCACTATAAAATTCCCTCGAATATACTCTTAAATAGTTGTGCGACGTTTTTCGCCCAACCAGCGGTCACGGCGCCAGGATCGACTCCTGAACCAGGTATGCCTCGATGAACTCGTCAATGTCTCCGTCGAGCACCCGCTCGATGTTTCCCGTTTCCCTGTTGGTCCGATGGTCTTTCACCATCTGGTAGGGATGCAGCACATATGACCGGATCTGGCTTCCCCAGGCGATGTCTTTTTTGGTCTTGTTCACCTCGTCGCTTTTCTCCAGTTGTTCGAGGCGTCGCGCCTCATAAATCCTGGAACGGAGAATTTTCATGGCGGTCGACTTGTTCTTGTGCTGCGAGCGTTCATTCTGGCACTGAACCACGATGCCCGTGGGAAGATGGGTGATCCGTACCGCCGAATCGGTCTTGTTCACGTGCTGACCGCCGGCGCCGCTTGAACGGTAGGTATCTATCTTGAGATCATTTTCGTCGATAACCACGTCCACGTCGTCTTCGACCTCCGGGTAAATGAAAACCGAGGCAAAAGACGTATGGCGCCTCTTGCCCGTGTCGAATGGCGAAATACGCACCAGACGGTGAATGCCGACCTCGGCGCTCGCGTACCCGTACGCGTAAGGACCCTCGAGCGTCAGTGTCGCGCTTTTGAGACCCGCTTCGTCTCCGGGCTGCAAATCAACGATTGCCGATGTGAACCCCCGTTTCTCCGCCCAGCGCAGGTACATTCGAAGCAGCATCTCTGCCCAGTCCTGTGCCTCCGTGCCCCCCGCACCAGCGTGTATTGTCATGATGGCATTCCCGGCATCTTCCTCGCCGGACATCATCATGGTTATTTCTTTCTCCCGCACCCGCTGTTCCAGTGACTGAAGCTCACGCTCGATGTCCCGAAATATATTCGTTTCGCTTTCTTCCCGGGCCATTTCGACAAGATCG
>DSBH01000001.1 GCA_011056825.1 Deltaproteobacteria bacterium
ATATGGGGCATAGTGATCACAGGAGTCATCCCTCCCCGCAGACGGTTCCGTCACGGTGATGCCGCCGCCCGCCGCAACGCTTTATGAACGAAGAAAATCATTCAACAGGGCGGCAACCGTTTCAGGCCGCTCTTCCTGAAGAAAATGGCCGGCATCCACTTCGACGACCTTGACATCGTCGAAACACGACTCGATGTGATTCAGGTACTGAGGAATAATAACAATATCTTTGTTTCCATAAATATAGAGGGACGGCATGGGGAATTTTGTTCCTGCCAGTTCAGCCCAGTGTTTATTGTCCCGGTTCATGGCTCGGTAGTAATACGCGGCCGTTGCCGGTGTGTTCTCTATGCTGTAGCAACGGACATACTCATCAATGGCCTCTTTGGAAATGCGACCGTCGCGTCCCGCCTTTCCGAAGAAATAGCGGACCCATACATTTTCGTTGCCCGGTATCATGGCTTCCGCCAGTCCCGGTTGCTGCTGAAAATATTGATACCAGAAGGGTATCGATCCCATGGACTGCATAATTTTCATGGCTTCGGCGTTGCCTTCCGCGTTGTTGATGACAACCATATTCATCAGTACGAACTTCTTCACCCGTTCCGGAACGGCCATGGCGGTTTCCTGTGCGACAGCGCCGCCCCAGTCGTGACCGGCAAGATAAAAGGAATCAATGCCGAGTGCATCGATTATTTCGATGACGTCCTTCGCCAGCTCCTGCTTCAGGTAACAATCCGGGTTCATTGTCCGCTCGCTGTCGCCGAGACCGCGCAGATCGGGCGCGATGACCCTGATATCCTCACGCAGAAATGGCGTCAATGCCTCCCAGCAGAAGGAAGTTTCGGGCCAGCCGTGAATCATGACAAAAGGCGTTCCATTCTCGTTTCCCCGGTCGCGGACATTAAAGACACCCCGCGAGAGGGACAGTTTTCGTGTTTCCATCAATATTTTCCTCCTTTTCAACAGTTATGGTTTGATCAATTATTCTGATATTCCCCGGACGTAACCCGGGTGATATTCACGGAATAACCTGGCTCAGCCCGATTCATTCTCGAAACCCGCGTCAACAGCAAGATTTTCCCCGGAGGCGGCTCGCAGGGCCATTTCATCGCACCGCGTGTTTTCAGGGTCGCCCGCGTGTCCCCGAACCCAGACAAATGTGACATGATGACGCTCGCACAGGCGGAGCAGGCGTTCCCAGAGATCGGTATTGGCGGCTTGTTCCGAGGGGGTCCGCATCCAGTTGTTCGCCCGCCATTTCTTTGCCCACCCCTTGTTTATACCGTTTACCACATAGCTCGAGTCACTGTGAAGAACCACCCGCTCCGGTTTTTTAAGTGTTTCCAGGGCGGCAATGCAGGCCGTGAGTTCCATGCGGTTATTGGTGGTAAGACGGAACCCGCCGTCGATTTCTTTTCTTTTTCCCCCGCTCATGATAACCGCTCCGTATCCGCCGGGACCCGGGTTGCCGCGGCAGCTTCCGTCGGTATACATAATCACGTTTCCGGAAGAGGAATCGGCGCCCGTTTCCGGGGGATGCTTTTTCAGGGGGCTGTACGTTCCGGCTCCACGATTATTATCGAGCCAGGCCGCCGCCTCCGCCCGCGAAGCAAAACTTTTGTAACGGGCGCCGGTCCAGCCGCGCACCTGTTCCTCGGCTCCGCCCGGTCCGAACCAGGTGTCATAGATGCCAGGCGTCCTTCCATGTTTTACGGCGTAATATTTAACCTTGCCTGCTGCCATTGTGCATATCCTTTCACCGCCCGGTTCCAGCGGAGGACCACTTTTTTATCATATATTTTTGAATCCCCGGAATTTTTTTGTAACCTTCTTGCGAACCCGCGGACGGGCATGCTGTTGCGACCCGTGTCAAGCCGGGTCCGATTCGACGGAACAGCCGATTATTTTTCCTGCAGATTCTTCCAGGTGGGGCGTTCAACAAATGATCCGGGCACGTTCTCTTCCATCTTCCGAAAAAGCGACAGGGGGACGGCGAACGTCATGAAGTGAGGATCACCCAGTTGTTTTCGAATATTGAGCCGCGCCGAGAGATCGGTGAGCCCCACCACGGCGCGGGGGTTTTTAGAACGGGCTTCCTGATAGGGATAGATTCCCATGGTCTGGCATCCGGCGGCATATGGAATAATAACGTTTTCGTTCCCCTTTCGGGCGTAATTTGCCAGAATTACCAGAGCCGACAATTGATCGGGAGTGGCGAAAAAAATAATAATTTCAGGGGGATTTTCTTGTTCGTCAGCGTCTTTCAGCGGCCTGAAAACCACAAAACGCCTGGGTATCGTCGTGATGGGCAGATCTTCTATAAACTCCTGAACCCGTTCCGGGTCTTTCAGGTACCGTTCACCTTCAAGAAAGTCGTCGTACGTATCGGCCGTCACGAAGGGTCGGATTGATGCGGCCAGGTCTTCCCCGCCTTCGCGTGAGGCGTTGCCATAAGAAAGAAAATGACAGAAACCCGGCAGTCCGCCGGGAAAGTTGACGTACTGGTTGCCGAATCCCAAACCGACGCCGCCTCCCACGCAACCGAAGGTCTTTTCGTCGCAGACGGCGGGTTTTCCCTTGGCGGCGTGAGCCGCAAGCCACATGACGCAGCCCCATCGGCCTTCTTTGAACTGGATGGCTTCGGGCGGTTTTTCATCGCTCCAAGAGAGTGCGACGGGATAATGACGAAGACCTATCGATTCGGCAATCATGGATTCCATGAACTGGCATTCTCCTTCACGGGACGGTGATGATTTCCTTGACATATATCCTGAAAAGGCTGTCAAGTAAACAGGAACGGGGATTTTAATCACTATCCGATGTACTCCGCCACGGGGACTGGAGATTCCGCTGGTTTCCAAAGATGCCGCCCGGAGGCGTGATCACCTTCGGAACGATAACCTGCATACCGGAAAGTTTTTGTGCTACAAACCCGGACAGTTTACGTGTTACTAACAAAAATGAACTTTCCACTTGACGCGAAGGTCCAACCTTCATACAATGCGCCCCGGAACACGATCCGAATACTCACGCTGCTCTTCTTTATGTTGTGTTCCTGTCGAGGGTGTAAGGGTACAATCAATGTTACAAGACATGTAAAAGTGTTGCCTGGTTTAGGGACGGCAGTCTGTCCGACTGCGGAAGATGCTTCTTTGTGTATGATCCCGAATCGACCTCGAAGGGGGAGATTCGGGAACTTTCAGTTCATCGGTACTGTCAGGAGGTAGCACGGGACAGGTAAACTCAGCGGAAATGCTGAAAAGGCCCCGCGGTGGTTTTTATCATCGCGGGAGAAACAGAAAAGGAGGATGAACAGTGGTGAAAGGTATGCGTTGCTTGATTGTTTCTGCGGCGGTTCTTGCCATGATTCTGGCCTTCGGTTCGACGTCGTCGGCGGAGGCACCCAAGGGAGAGCCGATTGTCATCGGCTATGTCGGCTTTACGCTTTCCCCGGGTACGAGACCCTGCATGGATGTCCAGAGGATTGCAGTAGAAGAGATTAACCAGGCGGGCGGTGTTCTCGGACGGCCGTTGAAGTACGTAACGGCGGACAACAAGGGTCAGACCTCGCTTAC
>DSBH01000210.1 GCA_011056825.1 Deltaproteobacteria bacterium
ACCCGGGCCTGCGCAAGCAGTTGCGTCATCGTCCGAAGTGGGTGCGCCAGTCAGCACTTTTTTCGCGTTCTGTTTTTTGATTGCAGTCATTGCTGTTTCTGCCGCAAGGCTGAGAAAAAACCGGGCACGGAATGCCGGTTCTTCAAGAGACTGTTTTTTGTGCCGGACTACATCAATGTAATCAACACGCCGAAAAACAGCCCTTCATTCATTTCTTTGATTCGGTTCGGGTTCTCCGGCTGGAGTCGGACGTGTTCTACAGGCAGCTGGAAAACGGTTCCGGGCGTCCCGTCTTACATGGTGCAGCATTACTCTCCGGAATATTGCCCCAGGATCAGCGTCGGCAACCGGTCGGCATGATGCTGCCGGTAACAGGCGGCGCGGTCGCGCACCATCTGCCATCGGGGAAGCCGTTACCCGTCGGTCGGTAAGCGGGTACCGCGGCACTGCACCTGACAGTTCGGGCAAAACAGGGTTATGAACGCATCGCCGTTTCGCCGGTCAGCTCATTCTTCCTGGTAAGTTTTTCCCTCTTTAAAGAAATTGAAAAGGAATTCCTGTTCCATGGGTGACAGATTGAATTCCTGACCCGCTTCCTGGACGAGCTTGGAAAGTTTGCTTCCGTCCTTGTCTTCGAGGCGTGATGATATGCGTTTGATCGCCTGACGAATTTTGTCCCCCTTCTGCTGTATAACCGTCATCCAGTGTCTCCTTTCTAACCGTCGTCTTCAGTAGATTTTTTATTCTATATTATTAAACAATATTATCCAACGCCTTTTTCGTATTTGTCAGGTTCGAGTCGATCTGTGAAGAAAACCCATCTTTCTTCACCTCGGGATATCCTATTAAATAGGTTATTTTTCGGGGAAGCCGGAACGACTTTATGCTTCCCGTCTTCCAGGTATAAGCCGTGCCGTCACAATTCTCCGCAAGTCGACGCAGTTCTTCGGGGGTATAGGTTCTCAGTGATGACAGGACGCCGTCCAGTGTAATAACCAGAGGAAGCAGCGGAACGATGTAGGTGAAGAAGAGACGGGAAATTCGTATCGGCCGGAGAAACGGGGTCAGAACCCAGACCAGCGGCGGAAGCGTGAAGATCATCTGAATAATGGAGAAAAGACTGCGTTCCGTTGCCTCGAAAACGGCGATGCCTCTGCCCGTGTTGACGGCGTTGCCCAGAATTCCGCGTGCCTCACAGGGCGAGAAATGATGAAAAGCGTTAAAAAGCGTCAGAAAACCGTCGAGATCTGCGGGAACACTCCGGGCGTCAATGGGCTGCGACGAACAGGCAATAGTGTCGCCGTTCGAAGAAAATATTCGGCAATTCCTGAGTAATCCCGCTTCCGGGTTCTTGTCGGTAAGAAGAATCGAAGGGTGCGACCCGTTCTGCCGTTTCATCTCCCGCGCGAGGCGGGGCCAGGGACCGCCCCCGCCCGAGCAGAGGTCAATGACGGTGCTGGTTCCTGTCCGGTCCAGGGCGTGTCGCAAAAGGGGCGCGACAGTACTGAAAATATTGCTGATGTTTTCGAAATAGTGCAGGAATTCAACAGATTCGCCAAAAAGAGACGATGGAAACCAGTGTCGTTCGGATAATTCAATACCGTGATAGCGGTTCACCGGTGGCGTCCGTCCTTGTCGCTGATTGTTAAGGCCGGGAAGAAAACCGGTTGTTCTGTGGCGACGGGGACGTCACAGCGTCAGAATCGCCATCGTATCGGTTCCTCCCGGTCCGGTGCCTCCGCGCGGCCCGGAGAACTGTCCTTCAGTGAGAATAACCCGGTCGCCCGGCGAGATAATACCCTGAAGTTTTAATTTTTCTACCACGCTTTCATGCCACGGTTTCGTTTTTTTGTCCATGATAAGCGGATACACTCCGGACGACATGAAACAGAAATTCATCACCGCTTCGTTATCGCACGCGGCGATGATCCAGCTTGACGGTTTCAGGCGTGATATACGCCGTGGCGTCATGCCCGTCACGGTCGACGTAAGCACGAAGGAAATGTCGAGCGCGAGGACAGATTCGGCCACGTTCAGCGATATCATGTCGGCGACGGAAATCTGTTTGCGGACGAGGTTGTTCTTGAGTTCTTCCCGAAGGGCGGATATCCACAGGAGTTCGCTGTGCCGTTGTTCAAAGGAAGCGGCAACGGCGGCCATGGTTGTGACTGCCGTAACGGGATGTCGTCCCACGGCGGTTTCTTCGGAGAGCATGATCGCATCGGTCCCGTCCTGAATCGCGTTCGCCACGTCCGTCACTTCGGCGCGGGTCGGACGCGCGTGCTCAACCATCGACATCAGCATCTGGGTGGCCGTGATGACCGGACGACAGCGCTCGTTTGCCTTGTGAATCAACTCTTTCTGAACCGAGGGCATGTCTTCTATAGGGATTTCGATACCCAGGTCCCCGCGGGCGATCATAATCGCATCAGCCTCGTCGAGTATGGAATCGATGTTGTCGATGGCGGCGGCCCGCTCAATTTTTGCCACAGTATGGATTGTCTTTCCCCGCTTAGCCGCGAAATCCCTGACTTTGACAAGGGCACTGGCGTCTTCCACGAAGGAGACGCCGAAAATATTGATTCCCTCGGCCAGGGCAAAGTCCATGATTTCCAGATCCTGATCGGTTGGATTATCGAGAAAGACCTTTCGGCCCGGCAGATTGAGCCCCTTTCCGGAAAGCAGGCTGCCGCCGGAAACGACCATGCAGCGGACTGAATCCTTTTGCACGTCAAGCACGGTTAGTTCCACAAACCCGTCGTTCAGGTAAATGGTGTCACCTTCCGAAAGGCTTTCGGAAAGCCGCTTGTAGCGGACGGAAATGCGGGAGGCAGTCCCCGGCATATCATCCGTCGTTAGAATGATTTCATCGCCTTTCTCCAGCGTAAGCGGGTCACTCGCAAGTTGCCCGATTCTGATTTTCGGGCCGGGAAGATCGGCAAGGATGGTTGAAGGTCTCGCCGCCGCCGCGGCCGCCGACCGGAAAGCGGCGATGTTGTGAAGATGGTCTTCGAAGGTACCGTGAGAAAAGTTCAGTCGGGCCGCCGTCATACCGCGTCTGATCATCGTTTCGAGTGTGGACGCGTTTCCACAGGAAGGACCGACGGTGCCGATAATCTTGGTCCGGCAGGGAGGAAGAAATATTTCCATAGAACCTCGTGGCGGCATATGCTATATTTTCCTTAATTCGAAGGGATCTTCACATCATTCATACTACAGAATCACCTGCATGTCATCGCAATTGAACATCCATCCGGACCCCCGGATTATTAATTAAAAGGAGGAGACCATGGGCATTCGAACAGTCGAAGAATACAGGGAGAGCCTTCGTGACGGACGGCGCGTTTACATCAGCGGCGAAAAAGTGAATGACATAACCACACATCCGATACTGGGAATCAGCTGTAATACTATCGGCGCGGGTTACGAACTGGCAGCTTCAAGTGATCCCGAAATACGGGACCTGTTTGTGGCGAAACACCCTGAAACAGGTGAACCAATCAACCGCCTTTTTGTCACGCCGAGAACGGTGGAGGACTTGCAGAACAGGACCAAAATCA
>DSBH01000262.1 GCA_011056825.1 Deltaproteobacteria bacterium
CCTTCGTTCCCCCCTCGTGGGGACGGTCGGTGGCAAACCTGATGATAAAGGGCGCCGATCTTTCGCGTCCCGGACGCGGCAGCGTCCTGGTTGAGCGGGTCGTTATATCCCGGGCACATGAGTTGTGTGATCCTTCGGGGAACATATGCGTGTCCGAGGATTCTTTTCCCGACGGGCCGGCCCGTCTGCGGGACGGTCTGACGGGAATCTGCTGCATCGTGCAACGGGGACATGGAGAGGCCGTGGCCAGGGTTGCCCTGGAAACCGGTGCCTGCGTTCCGCTCATTGCGTTCGGCAGGGGAACGGGGCTCAGGGACAAGCTCGGCCTGCTCCGCATCACCATCGACGCGGAAAAAGAGGCCGCTCTTTTCGCGGCCACGTCCTATGACGCGGAAACGATCATGGACATTATCATTGACGTGACGAAGCTGGATCGGCCCGGACGTGGTTTTATCTACCTTTTTCCGCTTGAGGGAGGATTGATAAACATGAAGGTCTTCCGCGGCAGGCACCAGCACGCGGCCAGTGTCGAGCAGATCGTCGCCGCCATCGACGAGATGAAAGGGGATTCACACTGGAGGACCGTGGGTGAAGATTTGCAGGTCAACGGCAGGCCGCCGCGGACGTACCTTCGCGGCTTACAATGCCTGAACTGCATTTGCGACGAGGGTAAGGGGGAGAACTTGGTCAACGCGGCTATTGAAGCCGGTGCGCCCGGCGCGACCACGAGCCGCATGCATTACGCGGGTCGGCGACGGTTCGGGGATGCCGGTATTTCGCCCGCCAGAGAGTGCGTCACCATGATTGTTCATCCGTCGCAGGTGGAAGCGATTACCGACGCGATGGAATCAGAAGGCGCGTTTGATGACGAAACGCACGGTTTCTTCATTCTGAGCCCCGTGACGAAGGCCTTTACGTACATGGGGCCGGGATAACCGGATGCGCGGGGAAATAATATATTACAGAAAAACGAAAAGGAGTTGAATCATGTCGACAGCAGCAGCCATCGAAGCAAAAAAGGACCTTATTGGAAAGGAAGTATTCTGTTCAGACTGGATAGAGATAGATCAGGACCGGATCGACGCGTTTGCCGACTGCACCAGGGATCACCAGTGGATTCATGTCGACCGCGATAAGGCGGCGGCGGGGCCCTTCGGGACCACCATCGCGCACGGGTTCCTCACGCTTTCACATATCCCCTTTTTCAGCTACCAGATGCCCGTCCGTTTTGAAGACGCGAAAATGTCGATCAACTACGGTCTCAACAAAGTGCGTTTTCTCAATCCCGTTCCTTCGGGTTCAAGAATCCGCGACCGCGTTGTGCTTACCGATCTGGAGGAAAGGCCGGGCGACCGGATTCTCATGACCACCACGCACACGATCGAGATCGAAGGGCAGGACAAACCGGCCTGCGTAGCTGATTCGCTGGGCATGTTGTTTCTTTGAGAAGGGGAGAGAGTATGAGGGCAAAGCCGGGCGGAAGGCCGCCCGGCGGTTTGCCTGTAGTCCTTCAGAGAGCTGAAAAGGTTACCACCGCTCCCTCAGCGTTACGATTTATTTTCCCCTCACTTTCGAGGTAACGCAGATGGGCGATGGTCTCGCCGGTGGCGAACCACTTCTGGGCGATGGGGAAATCTTCCCATTGTTCACAATCGATGTCCCAGGTCATGCCCGCAGCGATTTCATACGCGGCCATGGCGCGACCGTCCATCACGGTCAGTACCTCGCCGGCTCGATGGCGATGGTGTTCCTTCAGTTCATCGATCCTGCCCTTGAGATCGCTGAACAGGCTTCTGTGCCCGGGAAGGACCAGATCAACCGGCAGATCGTACACTCGATCGAGACTCGTCATGTAGTCCCGAAGCGAGTTGATTTGGTAGGCCCATGATTCGATGTGGGGCGTTATATCGTACAGGACGTGGTCACCCGAGAAAAGCAGGCGCTTTCCCTCGTCGAAAAGACAGATATGCCCCTGCGTGTGGCCGGGTGTCCACAGGCATTGAAGCCGAAAGTCGCCGACGGTTATCACATCTCCGTCGTGTACCAGGGTAAATTCGGGAAGATCCCGGGGACTGTACTTGAGTCCGGGGTGATTCTTCAGCGCGTCGGCGAGTTCACCGGCCGGGAAACCGTTTATGCCTGCGTAATCAAGCATAAGCCGCCAGTTGTCTTCGCTCCGGTATACCCGTGAGTCGATTTTGCTGAAATAAATTGTGCTCGTATCGGTGGCCAGGCGTGCGACAAGACCGGCATGGTCGGCATGCATGTGCGTAATGAAAAAATCAGTTTTCGAAAGATCGATGTTGAGGAAAGACAATCCTTCCGTCATCGCTTTGAAACAGGTTTCGCGATTGAAACCGGTATCGATGACGAGGTTGCGCTTGTCCCCCTTGATGACGTATGAATTAAGCTCTTTGAGGGGGCTGTTGGGAAGAGGGACTTCTATACGGTAGAGGTTCTCCATGATGGTTTCGACCATTGCCAATCTCCTTTGACATATAATGAGGTGCATAAATGATAACTCCCCATGCTAGCACGGAAACGAAGGCGATACAACCCATTCGAGAAAACAGGTTGTGTCACTTTTTGCCCGGAATGCAGGCGTCGATTCCAGACAAAAATGATAGTATCATGGGCAGGGTGAAATAAGGTGAACATAGAAAACCGGATTTTCAACAATAGCTTGAAACGTCTCGTAATGAGCGCAGACGAGGCGTCACGTTTCATTGAAAACGGCATGACGGTGGCGTGCAGCGGCTTCACCGCATGCGGATACCCCAAGGCGGTGCCCCTCGCTCTCGCGGACCGGATACAGGCGGGCGAACAGATACGCGTCAATCTTATCACCGGCGCTTCGGTGGGAGAGGAACTGGACGAGACGCTGGCTTCCCTGGGCGGCATCGCGCGGCGCTATCCCTACCAGACGGGTTCCATTATTCAGAAGGCCGTGAACGAGGGCCGCATCATGTACCAGGACATTCACCTGAGCAGGCTGGCCGATCAGATACGGTGCGGTTACCTGGGGCGGCTCGACGTGGCGGTGATAGAGGCCGCCGCGATCACGGAGGGCGGCGACATCATCCCGACGACGTCGGTCGGGAACTCGGCCACGTTCGTCAGGGAGTCAGAACGGATTATTGTTGAAATCAATACGACACAACCCCTGGAACTTGCGGGCATGCATGATATTTATATTCCCGAACCGTTCGGACGTCGGCGTCCCATACCAATCACCAAAGCGTCCCAGAGAGCTGGGACGACGGCCATTCCCTGCGATTCACGGAAAATCGCCGCCATCTGCCCATGCGACATCAAAGACGGCACCCGGTCGCTGGCCCCCGCCGACAATATTTCCAGCGCCATCGGCGATCACCTTGTTGATTTCGTCGAGCGGCAGGTTCGAGGGAAGCTCTGCGACGGTCTTCCGCCGTTTCAATCGGGAGTGGGGACGCTGGCCAACATCGTCATGCGACGAATGGCGGAAAGCGACTGGGGGGGAATCACCCTCTGGGCGGAAGTGATACAGGAC
>DSBH01000042.1 GCA_011056825.1 Deltaproteobacteria bacterium
ACGTGGGGGAGTCAGTCATGGGATTGCCCCTTCCCGCCTCCGGTCTCTTTTCATAGAAGCGCCTGAAAGTCTTCCGGCAACAGGCGGGTCTGCTTCAGAATACGAGCACGAGTAGAACGCTTGATCGGGCGTTAAGCCGCAACTGTAAGCTTCAAAACCTCTGCTCTTATTCGATTTTGAAGATATACGTGGCGTTGTCTTTGACTGACAACAACCCCCTAAAAACAAACATACGGAATTTAATCTTGAATGTCAATAATAAATTTCGACATCGGTAAAATTTTTTTTAGCAACTGGTAATAGAAAGAGTATTGCCTTCGACTATGCTCAGGATAAATGTACCCCTGCTTTCCCGCGCAAGTGTGGATGTCCTAGGGCAGGGCACCAGAAACAAAAAAGGAGTTAGCCTATTCGCTAACTCCCTCATATCTCTGGTGTCCTAAAAACCCTGTTGCCGGCGTGAAAGCGTGGGGGAAAGCCTTATTCCGCCATTTTTAAGCCTTTTTAACCCATCAAAGACCCTTTAGCAGGGTCAAGTCCCGACCAGATTCCCGACTAAAAATATTATCTAGCTATGAAGTAATTGAGAACGTCCCGGCTCCAGCGGCGGCTTATCGCCGTCCGCTGGAGCCGGTTGTCAGCTGGTGACTTCTATTTCTTGCCTCTTCCACTCATATGTCGATATCAGCCGCCTTTTACGCCCTTGGCAATGCGGTCGCCGACCTCCTTGTCGATATTGCGCCAGTATTCTAACGCACGCTCCAGCACGGGTTCAGACACGCCGTTCTTCAAGTGCCCGACCACATTGGACACCAGCAGGTCGCGCTTCTCATCATCCATGACCTTGCGCACCAGGGTACCGGGCTGCCCCCAGTCGTCATCATCCTTTCGCAGGGTGTAGGCCGCACGGATGAACTCACCGCTGGCACCCCAGATGGCTTGCTCAGGATAGCGCTCAGGGTCGGCCTTGGGGCCGCCCTTGGAGTTCGGCTTGTAAACGGGATCGGAGACGTTATCGATCCGCATGGCACCGCCCTTGCTGTAGCTATGTACAGGGCTCTTCGGCCGGTTGACCGGGATCTGCTTGTAGTTGACCCCCAGGCGTGCGCGGTGGGCGTCAGCGTAGGAAATCAGGCGGGCGAGCAGCATCTTATCGGGGCTGGGACCGATCCCGGGCACGAGGCTGTTCGGCTCAAACGCCGCCTGTTCGATCTCAGTGTGAAAGTCGGCCGGGTTGCGGTTCAGGGTCAGCCGCCCCACCTCATGCAGCGGATAGTCGCCGTGTGGCCACACCTTGGTCAGGTCGAAGGGGTTGAACCGATAGGTCTCGGCTTCCTTGAAGGGCATGATCTGCACCTTGAGCGTCCAACTGGGGTAGTCCCCCCGCTTGATCGCATCGGACAGGTCGCGGCGGTGATAGTCGGCGTCCTGACCGGCAATGCGGTCGGCCTCCTCCTGGGTGAGGCATTCAATGCCCTGGTCGGTCTTGAAGTGGTATTTCACCCAGAAGCGCTCACCTTTGGCGTTGACCCACATGTAGGTGTGGCTCGTATAGCCGTTCATGTGCCGATAGCTCCTGGGGACGCCGCGATCGCTCATCAGGACGGTGACCTGGTGGGCGGATTCAGGAGACAGGGTCCAGAAGTCCCACTGCATATCGTTGTCCCGCAGTCCGTTCTCCGCACGGCGCTTCTGTGAATGGATGAAGTCCTGGAACTTCATGGGTTCGCGCACGAAGAACACCGGCGTGTTTTTCTCTACCATGTCGTAGTTGCCCTCGGTAGTATAGAACTTGAGCGCAAAGCCGCGCACGTCCCGCCAGGTGTCGGGGCTGCCGCTCTCGCCGGCCACCGTGGAAAACCGGGCAAGCACTTCGGTCTTCGTGCCCGGCTGGAATAGGGCCGCCTTAGTATAGGCGCTGATATCCTTGGTCACCTCGAAATGTCCGAAGGCCCCCGAGCCCTTCGCATGGGGCTGGCGGTCCGGAATCATCTCCCGGTTAAAATTGGCCATCTGCTCGACGAGGTAGTGGTCGTGAAGAAGGACGGGACCGTCCGGCCCGACGGTAAGAGAATGTTCGTCGCTGGCCACTGGAATGCCCGCATCATTGGTTGTTGGTTTGCTTTCGTCTTTTTTCATGGTAATTCCTCCTTTGTATTATTGTTCGTTGACTCGTTCATTGCTCTCACTGACTGACGTGCTGACACGTTATCGACTGTTATCGTCAGGTTCTTTTTTTCTGTCATGACCTCCTTTCTTATACTGTGCCACAAAAGCAGCGTAGCACAGCATAGTAACCCCCCCCCGGGTCGGGTACTGTTGTTTTGTTATCATCTAATCAGGAATCATTCCTAATATTGCAACAAAAAATTTTAGCGTCCGTTCCGGCCCGCGCAATTCCTGCAGATGCCGTAATATTCAAACCGCATACGTGCAGGCCTAAAACCTGTTTCTTTTTCCACACTCTCTGAGAACGAATGCACATCACTCATAAAATCAGTTATCTTCCCGCATGTCGTGCAGACGAGGTTGATATGATCCGATACGTTAATATCATAACGGTTTTCCGTATCGTAAAATTCAAGCTCTTTTATAAAGCCTTCTTTTTTCAGCATGTCAAGGGTGTAATATACCGTTGACATGCTTATCCGTGGAAGAATCTTTCTGACTTCCCGTAAAATATCCATCGCCCCGGGATGTGACTCATCACGTGCCAGGATTCTGATGATTTCACGTCTTTGCGGAGTAAGCTTGTATCCCTTATCCCGCAGACGTGAAATGAGCGTCTGTTCAATATCCTGAGGCTTTTGCTCACTTTTCATAATCGGAATGATTCCTACTTATAGGATAGCCAATTTCTTTATTTTGTCAAGTTCAGTGTCAGCCAGGAAATAGCGGGGCTTAAAGAAAAAGGAGTTAGCTGATTTCCTAACTCCTTGAATATCATGGCGTCCCCAAGGGGATTTGAACCCCTGTTGCCGGCGTGAAAGGCCGGTGTCCTGGGCCAGGCTAGACGATGGGGACGAGAAAAGCTGCGCCGGAAAAGCTTCGCTTTCACCCTTAACCGATAACTTGTAACCATTAACTAAAGGTTTCGAGTTACCCGTTAGCGGTAAATGACCCGGGAAAAATTCGCTTTTACCGTTAACCAATAACCTATAACCACTGGTTACGGGTTACGCTTTATCAGTTACCAGTGAAATGACCTCTGGTCATTTTCTTTGGTGGGCCGTGCTGGATTCGAACCAGCGACTCTCTGCTTAAAAGGCAGATACTCTGCCAACTGAGTTAACGGCCCATATGAAGCATGATACCAGAAAAGGACCAATTTTCAAAGGATTAAAGTAGCGAAGATCCCCTCCCTCGTTGTATATATATAATTGATGGGATGCCGCGGGCGGCAGGGACCTCAGCAATCCCCCAATGTCGCGAAGCGACACCCCGCCATTTAGATTTCTATACAAAGCAGTGCGGGGCTTTTAAAGGGGAAATTTCCTCTATCCATCCCTCCTTC
>DSBH01000039.1 GCA_011056825.1 Deltaproteobacteria bacterium
AATTTGTACCCGGCACCCCGCACGGTGAGTATGTAGCGGGGGTCGGCGGCGTCGTCCTCGATCCGGGAGCGGAGGCGCCGAATGTGGACGTCGACGGTGCGCGGTTCCACGAAAAAATCGTCGCCCCAGACCCGGTCCAGAATCTGGTCGCGGGTATACACGCGGCCGGGGCGGCGGGTGAAAAACTTGAGCAGGTTGAACTCGGTGGGGCTCAATTCGACCGGTTTGCCGTCGACGGTTACCTCATGACTGGAAAAATTAATAAAAAGTTTTCCCTGAGAAAAGGTTTCCGGTTCCGGCGCAGGCGACGAGCCTCGCCGCAGGACAGCGCGGATCCGCGCCGTGAGTTCCCTCACGCTGAAAGGCTTGGTAACGTAGTCGTCGGCACCCATTTCGAGGCCCAGGACCCGGTCCAGTTCCGTTCCCTTGGCGGTAAGCATGATGACAGGAAGGCCGGCTGTGTCCGCGTCGCTTCGGATCGCCCGGGCGACGTCGATTCCCGATATCTCAGGCAGCATGAGATCGAGAATAACAAGGTCCGGCTTTTCTTTTTTGACCGTTTCCAGCGCCTGCCTGCCGTCGTAGGCCTTCGATACGCGGTAGCCTTCCTTTTCCAGGTTGTAAGCGAGCAGGTTGACGATGTCCTCTTCGTCGTCGACTACAAGCACGTGTTTCATCATGCCGGTTTGTCTCTTTCAAAGGAAGTGTCCCGTTTGCTTATTCTGGCGTTAATTATTCTTTCACGCAAGGGGGAAGAAAAGGCGCACCTCCGTTCCCCGGCCCGGCCGACTGGAAATGTTCATGGTGCCTCCATGGGCCGCCATCAGGTGCTTCACGATGGAAAGTCCGAGGCCCGTGCCTCCCGAACGACGGGACCGGTCCTTGTCGACACGGTAAAAACGTTCTCCCAGGCGTGCCAGGTGACCGGCGGTGATGCCGATTCCTGTGTCGGCGACGCGGATTTCCAGGCCGTCGCCGTCGGTCTTCGAGGCCGAAAGCGAGACGGAACCGCCGGGATCGGTGAACTTGACGGCGTTGTCGAGCACGTTGAAAAGAATCTGCGCCAGCCGGTCACGATCCGCCTGAAGAGACGGCAGGTCCGAAGGCACATTCTTCTCGAGAACAACGCCCTTTTTCTGTGCCTGTGACGCGACCAGTGTCCAGAGGCCGTCGAGAACCGATTCAAGCGACAGATCTTCAGTGACGAGCGGCAGCGCGCCCAGCTCCAGGTTCGAGATGGTGAGCAGGTCGTCCACGAGGCGGTTGAGTCGCACCGCCTGACGTTCGATGATTTCCAGGAAATGATCGGCCTCTTCACGGTTGTCGAGGGCGCCCTCTCGAAGCGTTTCAATGCAGCCAATGATGGCCGTGAGAGGTGTTTTGATTTCGTGAGTCACGTTCGCCACAAAATCGGACCTGGTTTTTTCCAGTTGTTTCAACCGTGTGACGTCATGAAAGACAATCATCGTTTTCGTTTCGTTTTCCGAGACACCATGAACCGGGCACAGATTGACTTCTATGACGCGGGACGATCCGTCCTCGATGGCGATTTCCCGCGACAGGGTTTCCCGGGTTTCTTCGAAATGTTGGAGCGCGTCATGCAGGTCGAGATTCCTGAGGGCATTGAGGGGCGTCTCGCCGATTACCTCTTCGGAGATCCCGGGAAACATGATTTTGAATGAATCGTTGCATACCTCTATGGTTCCCTCCTTATCCAGAATAAGCACGCCGTCTGTCATGGCGGCGAACGCCGCCTCCAGCTTTCCTTTTTCGTCGACTGCCAGGCCGATCTTTTCGCGCAGCTCCCCGACCAGGTAATTGATGTTACGGGCGAGACGTCCCCGTTCGTCGTCGGCGCCGATAAGCAGCGTGCCCGGAAATTCACCTTTCTGCAATTTCGCGGTGAATTCCTCCATTTCCTGGATGGGGGACACGAGACGGATCGAAAAAATACAGGCGATGATAAAAGAAATAATGCCGATGATAGCGAATGACTGCAGCAACGACCGCCGGAGGGCGTTCATCGAGTCCCGAACCTCCGTCAGGGGGCGGGCAAGGCGAATATAGCCCAGGGTATCCGATTCCGTTCCGGCAGCCACGGCTACATACAGCGTGTCGATGCCGAGGGTCCTGCTCAACCGCGTGGCCGTTCCGGTTCCCTTCAGGCGGGATTCCTGGATCTCCGGGCGGTTGAAATGGTTTTCCATTTCCTCCGCGACTCCTTCCGTGTCGGCAAGAACGTCGCCTTTTTTGTTCAAAAGAGTGACTCTGGTCTGTGCCGTTTCGGCAATGCTTCGAGCCGACCGTTCCATGTCCGGCAATGACGCTGTCACATTGATGAGCCGGGCATAGGTCAAAAGCGTCTGTTCGATGTCGGCTTTCAAGTGTGACTTGATATGGCCTCCAAGATGGATATGAATCGTAATAATCGCCGCCAGGGCCAGGAGAAGATAGGTGGCGAATAATTTATACAGCAGGCTTTTTCTCACCGGTTGTGCCTCATACCACGTGGCTGCTTTCAGCGTTCGTCGTCCGGCATGGCGCCGGGTACCGACTCATCGGCCTTTGTATGTCGCACATTTTCACCTGTAATCATATAAATAACCGCCTTGGCGATGCTGGTGGCGTGATCCGATATCCGCTCCAGGCTTTTGATATCTGTATGATAAGCAGGGCCCGGTGGGTCGTGCGGGGATCTTCGATAATGAATGTGAGCAATTCACGGAATATTTGCTCGTTCAGGCTGTCCACAACTTCGTCCTCGAGGCGTACCTCGCGCGCCGCGGCGATATTCTCCCTCATCAGGGCGTCAAGACTTTTTCTTATCATGCCCCTGGCCGTGTCCGCCATGCGGGGAAGATCGATATAAGGTTTCAGTTGCGGCTCCTCGTTGAGCGCGGCGGCCTTGCGGGCGATCGTGACGGCCATGTCGCCGATACGCTCCAGGTGGGCGTTGATTTTGATAGCCGCCGTTATGAACCTCAGGTCGCGGGCCGCAGGCTGACGAATCGCCAGAAGCCGGATACACTTTTCCTCGATTTCTTCATCGAGACGATCAACCGCCTCATCGCCGTCGACGACGGAACGGGCCGCTTCAGTGTCCCGCTCGAGCAGCGATCGTACGGCTTCACCGATGGCTTTTTCAACGAGTACACCGAGGTACATGAGGTTTTCCTTGATTTCCCTGAGTTCCTTCTCGTACTGGCGGCTCGTGTGAACTTTTTGTTCCACTGTCCGATCCTCCCCCTCAGCCGAATCTGCCGGTGATGTAGTCTTCGGTCTGTTTCTTGTCGGGCGTTGTAAACAACAGGTCAGTCCGGTTGTACTCGATCAGTTCGCCCAGGTAGAAAAATCCCGTATAATCCGATATCCGGGCGGCCTGCTGCATATTATGAGTCACGATTATACCCGACTTTCGCCAATAGGAGCAACTAATCTCTGAAACCCTTATCTGGCGGGGGTTTCCTGACGTTATTCGCGATTACATAC
>DSBH01000245.1 GCA_011056825.1 Deltaproteobacteria bacterium
CACCATGACCCGGTATTCGTACTTTTTGAGATCCAGTCCTTCAAGCATCACGGAGACAACTTCCCTGTCAAATGCTTCCACGGCCTCAATTTTCCCTTTCATGTTGCCTTCGTGACCCATCTCGTCGGGAGCTTCGACATGCAGGAACAAAAAATCGCCCCTTTCAAGCCACCTGAGCCCCTCTTCGGCTTTTCCGCGATAGTTGGTGTCGATATAACCCGTTGCCCCCGGTACCGCAAGTACTTCGAGGCCCGCGCATACACCGATTCCTTTCAGGAGGTCCACCGCCGAAATCATGGCGCCTGATACCCCGTACTTCAATGTCAGGGGCTGCATGGGCGGTAACCCACCCTGCCCCCAGAGCCATATGGCGTTCGCCGGTTTGTCGCCGCGTGACAGTCGACGGCGGTTTACGGGATGGTCCGCCAGGAGTTTTCGCGACTGTTCCATCAATTCACGGAGACGATCCGACCGTTCGCCTGCGGGCAGGTAATCGGCCACAGCCGTTCCCACGATGTCATGGGGAGGTTTCGTAACGAGAGAGCCGGGGCCGTTCTTCCAGATCATTAAATGGCGATACCCGACGCCGGGCCGGAAAAACAGATCCGGCGATCCCAGTTCAGAATCAATGTCCCGTATTAAAAGGGCCGCCTCGTCAGACCCGATATGCCCGGAGGTAAAATCTTCCATGACGATTCGTTCAGGGCCCCGGCTGTCATCCAGCGTCACCAGGTTGCAACGGAAGGCAACATCTCCCGGATCCAGTTTCACTCCCATGCTGGCGGCTTCAAGCGCGCCGCGCCCGGCGTTGCACTTGACCGGGTCATATCCAAGAATAGAAAGATTGGCCGTGTCGCTCCCCGGCGTGCATCCCGGCGGTATAGTGTCAATAAGGCCGAGAGTTCCTTCGGCCGCGATCCTGTCCATTCCCGGTGTGTGTGCTGCTTCGACCACGGTTTTTCCGCCGAGTTCCGCCTCCGGATAATCGGCCATGCCGTCACCGAGCAAAATAACATATTTCATGTTGTCGATCCTTTGTCTTCAATCCTGATCAGAACCGTATCGTCAAGAACCACGTCAAGACCGTTTATTTCCGCCAGCGCCAGACGCACGTCCTTCTCACGCGATTCGTGCGTTGTCATTACAACGGGGACCGCTCCCTGGTCCTTGCGTTCCGTCTGGATCACAGAAGCGAGGCTGATATTGTAGTTACTCAGTATACCCGATATGACGGAGAGGACTCCCGGCCGATCGACGGCGGAAAACCTGAAATAATAATTCGTCCGCACCTCTTCCATGGGAAGAAGCCTGATATCATCGATCCGGTCTTTTTTAAAGCCCCGAATCGGGACCCTTCTCCAGATTTTTTTCTGAATGTCCCTCCCGATTTCGATCAGGTCACTCACCACCGCGCTTGCCGTGGGCATCATTCCGGCGCCCTGGCCGTAGAACAGGAGTGTACCCGAGGCGTCACCGACAATGTGAAAGGCATTGTTGTTGCCGTTCACGCTTGACAGAAGACTGTCGGTCGGAATCATGGTGGGATGAATGCGGGCTTCAACCATGTCCTTGTGTTGAATGGCGATTGCCAGCAATTTTATTTTGTATCCCAGTTGCCGTGCGAATTCCACGTCCTGTTGCTTCAGATCGGCGATTCCCTCCCGGTAAATGTCGTCGAGATTTACTCTCTTGCCATAGGAAAGAGCAAGGGAGATTGCAAGTTTGTGAGCCGTGTCGATGGCATCTACGTCATAGGCCGGGTCGGCCTCGGCGAATCCCAGTATCTGAGCTTCTTTCAACACTGTTTCAAAGGGGAGCCGTTCATCCGTCATGCGTGTCAGGATGTAGTTGCAGGTCCCGTTCATAATGCCGAATATGGACTTTATATTATTCCCCGCAAGGCTCTCGCGCAGCGCCTTGATGACGGGAACCGCACCGCCGACGCTCGCCTCGAAACCGATATTGATATGTTCACGGTCAGCGGCCTCGAAAATTTCATTGCCGTCGACGGCAAGCAGGGCCTTGTTCGCTGTAACAACGTGTTTTCCGTGTGCTATGGCGTCCATTAAAATATTTTTTGCCACCCCGAGCCCGCCGACAAGTTCAAGAACGATATCGATTGACGGATCATTAAATATATCATTCACATCATCCGTCAGTTCGATTCCTTCCGTCGAAATGCTTCTCGGCGTGATAATATCTATATCGGCGATTGTCTTGACGGCAAGCCTGACGCCCAGACGTTTTCGAACGAGGTCCTCGTTCTGTTTCAGGAGTTGCACCACTCCGGTTCCCACGGTTCCGAATCCGATGAGTCCGACATTAATCGTTTTTCTGCTCACGATACCCGCCTTTCAACGTCAATATTCCCCGCCCTGTTCATTCGTTCATCTTTCAGGCCCGGCAGGCACCTCCGAGCCTGTCGCGCCAGGAATTCAGAAAACGATCGCCGATCAACGGTTTGCTTCCTTTACGCGCATCCCGGACGGCATTGAATGCCTCTTCCCTGGCCGACTCAAGCAGCTCTTCGTCACGAAGAACATCGCCGATCCGGAAATCCGGGAATCCCCACTGGCGAATTCCAAGAAATTCTCCCGGTCCACGGATTCTCAGGTCTTCTTCGGCTATATCGAAGCCGTTGTTCGTCCTTTCCATTATGGACAGGCGCCTCGCGGCGTCTCCGGAAACGCCGTGACCGGCCACCAGTATACATCGAGCAGGCAAGCCGCCCCTGCCGACCCTGCCGCGAAGCTGGTGAATCTGTGAGAGCCCGAATCGCTCCGCGTGCTCGATGACCATGAGCGACGCCGACGGTATATCGATGCCTACTTCCACGACGGTCGTCGCTACGAGAATCTGAATGTTTCCGCTTCTGAAATCTTCCATTATCGCGAGGCGCTGCGATCCCTTCATGCGACCGTGTACAAGTCCGACGGCGAAGTCACTGAAAACATGATCCCGAAGATATGCTGCCATGCCCGTGGCGTCTTTCAGATCCGACGTTTCACTTTCCTCAACCAGGGGATAGACGATGAATACACGGTTACCCGCCGACGCTTCCTGTCGAATAATATCATAGAGCCGGGTTCGTTCCTCGTCCGGAAGAACCATCGTTTCGACGGCCTGTCTCGACGGCGGCATTTTATCGATGATGGTGAGATCAAGATCGCCGTACACCGTCATGGCGAGCGTCCGCGGTATGGGGGTGGCGGTCATAACGAGGACGTCAGGACAGACGCCCTTGTCCCGCAGCCTCGCTCTCTGGAGGACTCCGAACCTGTGCTGTTCGTCGATGACGACGGCGCCGAGGCGCTTGAAACAGACCTTTTCCTGTATCAGGGCGTGAGTCCCCACGATGATGTCCGCCCTTCCCTCACTGATTTCTTCGAGTACCCGGCGGTGTTCGTCTCCCTTCAGGGACCCGGTCAGAAGCACCGCCTTGAGACCCACATGTTCCGCCCACTTTCCGATAGTGTCGTAATGC
>DSBH01000233.1 GCA_011056825.1 Deltaproteobacteria bacterium
GGCGGGTATCGTTTCCGTTACCACCATGAACGCCTGGGTCGACGCGATTCTTGCCTGCCGCCTGCTTCCGGGTTCACCGGGAAAGAACGTCTTCATCGTCGGCGGCGGCGGCGGAAACAGCGTGATCTATTCTGATTACTGTATTTCCGCCGGGTTGTCCGTTCCTCAACTGTCGGAAGCAAGCATGGAAAAAATCCGTTCCTTTGTCCCGGCCGCGGGGAGTATCGCCGGGAATCCGCTTGATCTCTGGGAGCTGTATCTCAATCTTGACCGCCTGATCCAGGTTCTGGAAATCGCCTATAATGATCCGGCCGTTGATAGTGTCCTGGTCGACCGCCTGATTCCCCGGATCGCCTTTCACAGTCCGCCGGTTCAGGATCCCACGGACCGGGTCGTGGAATTTCTGGCACGTCGGGAAAAGATAAAGCCGACGATTTTTGTTATTGACTACGACGGGGGCGACCCCGACCTGCTGGAGCGGGGTTCAGCGCTGCGAGCCAGCTTGTGCCGAAACGGCGTTCCGGCGTATCCGTCGGTGGAGCGCGCCGTGAACGCCCTGGCGGCCTGGTGCGGCGTTCCCGGCTTTGACAAACACGACGAGGATTCATATCTTAGTAATTGTAAATAACCGATAACCGGTAATGAAAAACAGGGGAAAAATAGCATTATGACTCTAACTTCAGGCAACAGCCTGCAAAGAAGCATCAGGCGGTTAAGCGATTACCGTTTCGAGGTGGGCATGTACCGTCCTCCCAGCGAAGGCGGAAGCGCCTCGCTGTTGCTCAGGGTGACCGGGAACTGTCCCTGGAACAAGTGCAGATTTTGCGAAATGTACAAGGAACATAAATTTGTGTACCGTTCCGTTGAAGATATTAAGGCCGACATCGACGCCGTGAAGACGATGTCGGACGAGATAAAAGACATTTCATGGACAATGGGTTTCGGGGGCAACATAACCCGCGAGGTGGCGACCGCGATACTGCGCGGCAATCCGTCGCTTCAATCAAATCATTGTTTCATCACCGTTTTCAACTGGCTCTACTCGGGAGGTAAAACGGCGTTTCTGCAGGACGCCAACAGCCTCATCATGCGGCCTCATGAACTGGTGGAGGTCGTGAGTTATATTCGGGAATCACTGTCCACCATCACGCGGCTGACCAGTTACGCGCGGGGGAAGACACTGGCCCAGCGGAAGCCGGAACAATTGAAGGCGATTCGCGAGGCGGGTCTCGACCGGCTTCACGTCGGTCTTGAAACGGGCGACGACGAACTGCTCAGTATCGTTCGCAAGGGAGTGACCAGCGAGGAACAGATCGAGGGCGGCCGCAAAGCCGTCGAGGCGGGGTTCCAGCTGTCCGAATACTGGATGCCCGATCTGGGAGGCAGGGAACGCTGGCGCCAGCACGCGGAAAACACGGCCCGGGTGCTTTCGGCCATCAATCCGCATTACATTCGTTCCCGCCCGTTTGTGCCGAGGCCCGGAACGCCGATGTTCGATGATTACCGTTCGGGCGCGTTCACGCTGTCTTCGCCCCACGAGCGTCTCGAAGAATTGCGCGTCATGATCGAAAGACTCGACTTCACCTCCCGCGTGTGTTTTGATCACGCCATGAATTCCTGGGTCGACAGCCACGGGGGTCTGCTTTTTTCACAGGACTACGAGGGATACCAGTTTCCCGACATGAAACCCCTGTTGCTGGAACGCATCGCCGAGGGACTTACCGTTAATGAGTCGGAACACGTCCACGTGCGGGATCTCATCGCCCTGGGAGCGCTGTGAGCTACTGCTTACGCGAGCGATGATCTTTTGCCGGCGTTCCGGGCGGAGTGGTTTACACAAGCCGACCGGTCCCGGTCGGCGCTCGGTCCACCGCTGTCTTTTATCATTGGCGAGAAGATTCGGGATGGACACATGTCATGGCGTCGTTTATAAATATATAATTATCGGAGGCATGTCATGAAAAAGGATCCGAACAAGGGTTACATTGCATTGCTTGGCTGGTCTCTGAACGCGGTTGAAGCGGCGGAGACATTCGACCGGCGCTACGTGTTGGTTGCTCCCGATTGGGCCGAGGCGTATTGCAAGGAGCATAACATTCCCTATCTGCTCTGGAATTACGAACGGCTTAATGAGCGATCAATGGAGATCGCCGAGACGCTGAAAGATATGGGCGTTGATGTGGCCATTCCTCTTTTCGAAGAAACCGTGGAATGGGCCGGCGCGATCAATTCAGTACTCCTCGACAATCCGCGCCTCCTGGGTCATGCCATGCTCATGCGCGACAAGTCCCTGATGAAACGCCGCGCCCAGCTGGGCGGCATCCGGGTGGGAATATTTGAAGAGGCCAGCGACAGGGGGGACGTCATCCATTTCCTCAAGCGGGTGAACCAGGCCCTGCTCAAACTGGATGGTGATCCCAACGATCCCATTCATTTCAAGGCCTTTGACAAGGCAGGTTGTCTCGGTCATCGTGTCATTCGAACACCCGACGACGTGGATGCCATACCGGAGGAAGAATTTCCCGCCCTCATGGAGTCTCATTTGGACGGATGGGAATTTGCCGTCGAGGCTTGGATCTATAACGGGAAAATCCGCTTCCTCAACATATCGGAATACGTGACGCTCGGATATTCGGTGTTTGTGCCGGCCACGCCCGAGCTTGAACAGTACCGCCCGCGGATTACCGCCGAGATAGAAAAGTTGATCAAGACCTTTGATATTGATTTCGGGTTCGTCCATCCCGAGTATTTCGTCACCAGCGACGGCGAGATGTATTTCGGGGAGGTTGCTTATCGGCCTCCGGGATTCAAAGTGTTTGAACTGCTTGAACGGGCCTACGGGTTCAATGCCTACCAGGGACTTATTCTGTGTTTCGATCCCAAGACGACCGAAGAAGAACTGGACGCCTTCTTCCCCCGGGAAGTGGTTGATGCCAAAGGTTACGCCGGCAGCTTCGGTGTCTATCCCCGCCGAAGGGTGGTCAGCCGCCTGGAGGTTCCGGAGGAGACGGAGGATCACCCGTACTTCGATTATCACGAACTGACGTCGCCGCTGGAAGAGATCGTCACTAAGCGGACCGCGTTCGGAACTCACTGGGGACTCGTGTATTTTTACGGCGACAATCCCTACACCATGCGGGATCTTCTGAAGCGGCAGGAAGAACTTGATTATTACGTGTAAAATCTGTTTGCCGGGCGTGGGTGGCCGGTAACCATTGTAAATGCCCCCATTCAGTCGAAGGGACCGAATCGTGACGACCAGCCTTTCTGACATGTACGGAGAAGAATCAAAGCTCGAAGGGCTTCTGGCCAAATTCGACGAGGCGACGGAAATGCTGGCGGTCGCGGAGGATTACGCCAAGCCCTTGAAAGTGCGCCGTGTGCTGGACACGGCGCGTCGCGTCATGCTTCAGGAAGGCGGTTGCGCGGCCCTGGAAGAACGGGCCGAAAAATTTGA
>DSBH01000208.1 GCA_011056825.1 Deltaproteobacteria bacterium
GGGATTTTCCGACTCGAGATAGAGCAACTGGGCGATGATCACGTTCGCCACTTCATCAGTGAGGGTTGAACCGAGAAAAATGATCCGGTCCTTCAGGAGTCTCGAATATATGTCGAATGCCCGCTCACCGCGACCATCCTGCTCTATAACCATGGGAATAAGCATCAGGTACTCTCTTTCTGCAGGTCGGCAAACGATTTGTGCTCGACCGTAACATGTGCTTTATCGATCAAAAAGTCCAAAATCTTGTTTTCGAGTATTTCGTCGCGTAACCGTTCCCGGGCTTCTTCGTTTTCAAAAACTTCCCGGACTTGATCGAGTCTCTGGCCGTTTACTGTCATCAACTCATCGATCCGGGCTTCCACCTCGGCGTCATCCACGGCAATGGCTTCTTTCTCGGCTATCTTCTCAAAGAGAAGTGCCGTTTTCATCATTTGTTCGGCGTGAGGCCTGAAACTCTCCCGCATGCTCCAGCTCAATTCGGTCGCCTTGTCCTTGCCCAATCCCGGAGACATCATGCGTTGCTGCGCATCGAGCATCAGCCGATATATCTGCCTTTCAATCCAGATCGAGGGCACTTCGAATTCATGCTTTTCCAGTAACGCGCTGATGATGTTTTTGCGTAAATCCTCGTTCGTCTTCTGCGTCGCCTCATCAACCATGCTTTTTTTGACAGCCTCGCGCAAATCCTCCATGCTTTCGAAGGTGTCGAAGTTTTTTATGAATTCATCGTCGAGCGGCGGAACTTTCTTCTCCTGAATATCCTTCACGACGACTTTAAAAAATCCCTGTTTGCCCGCCAGTTCAGCCGGCTCATAGTCATCGGGAAAGGTAATATCAACAGTTTTTTCATCGTCCTTTTTCAGACCCGTCAACTGTTCCTCAAACCCTGGAATAAACTTGCCGCCTCCGATTTCGATGGAGTAATTCTCCGTCGTCAGTTCCTGACGGATCTCCCCGTCCACGGTCACTTCGAAATCGATAACCAGGAAATCTCCCTGTTTACTTTCCCTTAGCTCCTTTACGGATTCCAACGTCGCATACATATCGCGCATCTGATCGATGCGGTCGTCAACATCTCCGTCAGCCACATCGATCTCATCCCTGGCAACCTCGAGTCCCTCGTAGTCATGAGGCTCAACCTCGGGCCTGATTTCCACCATTGCCGTGAATGAAAAATTTTCTCCCTGCTCGATGCCCTGCTGATCGATCTCGGGTTGAGCTATCACGGGAAGGTTGTGCTTTCTCACGGCGTCTTCATAATGTTTTTCGATCAGGTTCGAGAGCGCTTCCCTTTCTGCGTCCTGCCGGTAATGCAGCTCCAGAATCTTCCGGGGGACCTTGCCCGGTCTGAATCCCTTTATTTTGACTTGCCTGCCGACGGCGTCGTACGCCGAGTCAAGCTCATGTTTTACATTCCTCCAGGGAATATCAAAAGACAGCTTTTTCTTGATGGAACTGACCTCTTCGATGGTCACATCCGCCGCAATGTTTTCCACGTGAACACTCCTTCATTTCAACATCAGCATTGGTGCGAGAGAGGGGAGTTGAACCCCTATCCGCGCAAGCGGGCTGGATCCTAAGTCCAGTGCGTCTTCCAGTTCCGCCACTCTCGCCCATCACTAAATCCAATATAGTTACTGACGACACAATTGTCAATGATCGCCGGCTTGCACCGACGGATCCGCATCTACTTATAATTATTTTAAAATATTGCTTATACGTGCCGGCCAACTTCCTCCGTCCAGTCTCCGGCACTACCCTTCCCGGCATCGGGGAGGTGCTCTGTTAGAACATCGTTTCCTCAAATGCAAGCGATAAGTTACGTCGGGTGATCATCCCGGACTGCGGGCGATTGACAACCGGCGCGGGTGCGTTCCTTGCTGACTTTATCCCGTGCCTGGTACCTGGTGGTTATCGCCCGTAATAACTTCTGTACCAGTCGACGAATCGTTTTATTCCTTCTTCAACGGGAATCGTCGGCCGGAACCCGGTATCCCGCATCAGATCGTCGACGTCGGCACAGGTTTCCACCACGTCGCCCGGCTGCAGAGGAAGCATGTTCTTATTGGCCCGCCTCCCCAGGCAATCTTCCAGGAGATTGATAAAATGTTTGAGGAGCACCGGCCGGTTGTTTCAGATATTGTAAATCCGGTAGGGCGCAAAGCTTGATCCCGGATCGGGTCGAAACTTGTCCCAGCGCGGATCCGGCACGGGAACAAGTTCCATCACCCGCGTCACACCCTCGATAATATCATCGATATAGGTGAAATCACGTCTCATGTTGCCCCGGTTGTACACATCGATAGACCGTCCCTCGAGCATGGCCTCCGTGAACAGGAAAAGGGCCATGTCAGGGCGCCCCCAGGGACCGTATACGGTGAAGAAACGCAGCCCCGTACAGGGAATTCCGTAAAGATCGGCGTAAGCGTGAGCCATGAGTTCGCCCGCTTTCTTCGTGGCGGCGTAGAGACTGACCGGGTGATCCACGTTGTGGTGCACCGAGAAGGGAGTCGCAGCGTTGCCGCCGTAGACGGAACTCGACGACGCGAAAACAAGGTGCGGCGTCTCCGTGTAGCGGCACCCCTCCAGTATATTCAGGAATCCCTGTACATTGCTGTCGACATAGGCATGCGGATTTTTGATGGAATAACGGACGTCGGCCTGGGCCGCCAGGTGAACCACCCTGTCGAATACACCCCTGCGGCTGCCGAAGAGATTTTTCATGTCCTCGCGGTCGCTGATATCCATCCTGACAAATCGGAATCCTTCGTGCCGCCGAAGCCGTTCCAGGCGAGCCTTCTTCAGCGAAACGTCATAGTAGGGATTCAGGTTGTCGACGCCCACTACGCGGTCACCTTGACCGAGAAGACGCTCCGACAGGTGATAGCCGATGAATCCGGCGGCGCCGGTTACTAATATGGTACGCATGGCAGTAGCTCCGCAGTTTTGAAAGTCGTGTCATCGATTCCGGTACAGGCTCGTTCCCCGATTCGGCCGCGCGGCCCCGGTGAATACTTATGCCCCGTAGAGCCACGCCCCGTTGCCGGAGACGATATTTCTCGTGTCCACCACGGGAACACCGAAGGAAGCAAAATCAAGGGTTTTAAATACATCATGAGGCGTTACGACAAGTATGAGGTCATAGCCGGGGCCGGGCTCAACCGACCGCCTGCCGGCGAACTTGGGAAACCGCCTCGACGGCTTGATTTCAGGAATAAAAGGATCGTGGTAGTGCACCACGGCGCCGAGGGTTTCCAGCTTTTCCATCAGATGATACGAGGGCGATTCACGATCATCATCCACGTTCCCCTTGTAGGCAAGCCCCATCAGAAGAATGTTCGATCCCCGGAGGGCTTTTTCCCGTTCGTTGAGAACTGCTATCACGCGGGACACGACATAATCCGGCATGGACGTGTTGATCTCGCCGGCGAGTTCGATAAA
>DSBH01000167.1 GCA_011056825.1 Deltaproteobacteria bacterium
GTCTATCGCCGCTACGACCAGGACGCGGTCTGTCCGTCCGTCCACGGCGACACCTATATCACAGAAGTTTGAACCTTTGACCGCAGAGATGTTGGGGAAAACGCCCTTTTCACAAATTCTGACGAAGGGTTCACCCTTGTAAAATTCCCTGTATGTTTCCACCAGAAGATCCGAATCAATTGCTTTGCCGGGTGTTCCGTACATGGTGCTCAGTATGCCCCGGTTTGCCGGGACAAGATGCGGCGTGAACAACACCTTGAGATCGATGCCGGCAAGAAGGGAAAGTTCCTGTTCCATCTCGGGCGTGTGACGATGGGTACCGACCTTGTAGGCCTTGAAACCTTCATTTACTTCGCAGAAAAGAGAAGCAACGTTCGCCTCTCTTCCGGCGCCGCTTGTTCCCGATTTCGCGTCTATGATGATGGATCCGGGATCAATGAACCCGCCACGCAAAAGCGGCGCAAGGCCGAGGATGACGCCGGTGGGATAGCAACCGGGATTCGCTACGAGCCGGGCTCCGGATATGCGCTCGCGGTATAACTCGGGAAGACCGTAGACGGCTTCGGACAACAGCTCCGGCACACGGTGGCGCACATACCATGCTTCATATGTTTCGGGATCGTGCAACCGGAAATCGGCGCTCAGATCGACCACCCGTTTTCCCGCTTCGATGAAGCGGGAAGCCGCATCCATCGCTTCTCCATGAGGAACGGCGAGAAAAACAACGTCGCACAGTGAGGCCACGTCATCAGGCGACGCATCCATGAAAGCGAGATCCGTTATTTTTCCGAAATGGGGGTAAACGGCGGTAACCGGCTTCCCGCTGTACTGTCGCGATGTGAGGGCCGTTACCTCGCAGTCAGGGTGCCGCAGCAGCAACCGCAGCAACTCCTGGCCCGTGTAGCCGCTTGCCCCGTAAATTCCCGTCCTGATCATGGCCTTTCCTATCAAAAAAGGGGGCCGAAGCCCCCGTATAGTTCTCCACCTGTTTTCATCGCTTTGAATACTGGAACCGTTTGCGCGCGCCGGGCTGACCGTATTTTTTCCGCTCCTTGATCCGCGCATCACGGGTCAGGAACCCGGACTTTCTCAATGTCTGCTTCAACGACTCGTCATATTCCACCAGCGCCCTTGAAATACCGTGCTTGATGGCGCCTGCCTGCCCGGAAACACCTCCCCCGCGGACATTCACCATGAAATCGAGTTTGCCCCGTTTATCCGTAACGTCCAGAGGCCGGTTTACCTGTTGTTTTACTGTTCCAAGCTGGAAATAGTCGTCGAATTTTCTCTTGTTGACAATAAACTCGCCCGTTCCTTCCTGCATCCACACCCGTGCAATCGCTGTCTTTCTTCTGCCCGTCGCATAGTATCGCTTGGTCGCCATGAATCTCCTCTTCTCCTTCAGCTTTCAGCACCCGCAACCCCGGGCGATTGTGCCTCGTGCGGGTGTTCGGAACCGGCATATATTTTGAGTTTTTTCAGCATTTTTCTTCCCAGGCTGTTTTTCGGAAGCATTCCCCTCACGGCGTTGCGAAGTATCCTGTCAGGATGTTTCTCAAGCATCTGTTTCGCTGTTGTCGTCTTCAATCCTCCGGGATAGCCGCTGTGGTGGTAATACATTTTTTCGGCCGATTTGCGGCCGGTAAGCATAATTTTTTCCGCATTTACAACCACCACGAAATCGCCCATGTCCATGTGGGGTGTGTAGAAGGGCGAATTTTTGCCTTTAAGTCTTCGAGCGATGTCACTCGCAAGGCGGCCCAGAACCTGGCCGTCGGCATCATAGAGGTACCACTGCCTTGTGATATCCCCGCTTTTTGCGCTGTAAGTTTTCATAAATCACCGTGCACCGTTATTCAAACTGAAGCGGTACCCTAAGCAATTGCAAGAAGTTTGTCAAGTGGAAAAAGCTACAAAAACCGCGGGCACTCAATCCCGTCCCGGCACCCCCCCCTCGACGCGCATAAGGCGCCCGAGACCCGCCAGGGTAACGATCACCATGAAGCTTCGATCATCATGTGAATCGGTTAGGACGAATTCCGCGTCCCAGCATTGTTTCCGGTAAAGAACGCCGTACCGTGTCTCGAGATTCCTTTTTTCCGCCTCATCATACGCACGCCCGAAAAAGAGATCGAGTTGATCCGTAACTTTTGCATGAAAATCGACATTTAATTGTTCTACCACATCACGGGTGTACCGATACTCGAATCTTAACGAATCTCCGCGGGGATCCTTCAGGTTCAGAAGACCGTTTATTACTTTCCAGTCGCCTTCGTAGGCGTCGAGCGTGAGATCGCCGCCGAGGCTGAACAGCGGATGGGGAGTGATGTCGATTTCCGCATCGATATCCCCGAAAGGTCTCCGTTTGTCGACCCCGGGAGGCAGGTTCCGCCGCGCCTCCCGTATGTCGTAGGTCTGGCTCAGTTTCAGGTTCGCCAGTTCCCGATACGATTTGTTCCCGTCCTCATCCTGGAAACGGGCCGTGAACGTATTGATCAGCGAGTAGGTCACCCTGTTTTCTTCGTCAACAAAGCGCACATAGTTGGGCCTGTCATCCTGGGAAATATAGGGAAGATACCGGTAGACGACTTCCGGCCTGATGCTGTGCCGTATCTTGTCCACACCCCACTTGTTGACGGAAAATATTCGCTGTATGTCCGACGTGAGAATCGCTCCCGCGTGGTAGAGCGTCCTGTTGTCGCGCCGATCCCGGCGTTTTCGCGAATCGGTCGTATCGGCTGCGTCCCACCGGGTTTCCCGGACCCCGAGTTCGGGTATGAAGCGGAAGTAGCGGCCGGCGTTCAGGGGAAGTGAAACGACGGGCGCCGCATCCAGGTAGTGGCCGCGTTGCCCGGTGGTTCGATAATAATACGCGTAGGTTGAATCCATCTCGAAATCAAAGGGTGTGTCGGCGACAGGTTGTTTCATCGCCGTGAAGGACACTTCGGGATATTTCTGCAGCGTCTTGTCGTTTGAGTGGTCCCGGTAATTATCAGTGTACTGTCCCAGTGCCGTCAGATTGAAGCGTTCCCAGTCTTTCGTCAGTCGAACCGTGGAATTCAGAGAAGAAAGATAGGCGTCCCCTTCGAAATCGACCCGCCGAAAAGGACGATCACCTTTTTCATCGTAATGTTCCAGATAATAATTGTGGGACTCAAAGTCCTTGAAGTACCAGTTGTCGGAAACTTTTTTCACATTCGCCCTGAGGTTGATGCCATTGTCAAACCGGGTTTCGTGGTCCAGGTAGTAGGACCAGCGATCACGCGAGTCTTTCCAGTCCCGGAACAGTTCACCGTCATCCTGCTTGCTGGTGATATCCATGCCGTCCCTGAGATAGTCGGCGTAGAAGGTCCCGAAAGAGTTCTCCCCGAGAAAGTACCGGAATTCCGCCCCCTGCTGGTAGCCGCGCTTATCCATGTAGCGCTGGA
>DSBH01000062.1 GCA_011056825.1 Deltaproteobacteria bacterium
GGCGATGGTCTTGGCCTCGTCGATGACGCTGCCGCCGCCGACGGCAAGCACCACGTCCACGTTTTCGCGCCGTGCCGTGTCGATTCCTCTTCGCGCGTGGGACAAAACCGGGTTGGCCTTGACGCCGGAAAATTCCACAACCTCGAGACCCGCTTTTTCGAGCGACCCGGCAACCTGATCGTAAACGCCATTTTTCTTGATGCTCCCCATGCCATAGACAAGCAGCACCTTGCGGCCGAATTGCTTTACTTCGCCACCGATCCTGGCGATCTGTCCCTCTCCGAAAATAATTTTCGTGGGATTTTCATAGACAAAGTTTTTCATGATCCGCTCCTCCATAGGTCCCGCGGTATTTCGCACCCTCTTCATGTGGCTATACACAAGGTAGAAGTGCGAGTCAACCGACGCCCGGTTAATCCTGCCGCTCCGCTTCCGTTTCGTCGAGCCCGTTCACGAAATTCCTGATCTCGTCACGCACCCGCCGGTAATGAACCATCGCCCCTTCCTCGTCCACGGCGCTTCGGGCAAGTCGCGGAGGATCATCGAATCCGCGGTGCAAAATCTTTGTGGACCCGGGAAAAACGGGACAATTCTCGCGGGCGTCGCCGCAAAGCGTTACTACCAGATCCCAGTCCTTCACGGGAAGGTCGTCGATTGTCTTTGACCGCTTCCCCGATATGTCGATCCCCGCCTCAGCCATGGCGGTCACGGCGCGCGGATCAAGCATGTTCGCCATTACGCCGGCGGAATACGCCTCGAACAGGTCGCCCTTGAGATGATTGGTCCAGGCTTCGGCCATCTGGCTCCGGCAGGAATTGCCCGTACAGAGAAACAGGATATTTCGCTTTTCCGACATCGGTCAACCGTTCTTCAACCAGGTTTTCACGTCATCTTTCGCGGGAATCGTGCCAACCGATTTGACCGTGCCGTCAACCACAACAGCCGACGTTCCGAAAACGCCGTAGGAAGCGATCTCCATCGCGTCGGTCACTTTTTCCACCGACGCCGTCACGCCTGTTTCGCCGACGGCTTCCTTAACCACCGCTTCCACGGCATGGCACTTTTTACATCCCGTTCCCAGTATCTTGATATTCATACTTGTTCCTCCTGTCTCAACTTATTTACGACACAATTGTTCCGTAAAGCACGCCCGCCAGGGTCGACATGATTACCACGACCGCGACGTATACCGCCGTTTTCCTTATCCCCAGCACGCCGACGATGACGATCATGTTCGGCAGAGAAACCGCCGGGCCCGCCAGCAGCAGCGCCAGGGCCGGTCCCTGCCCCATTCCCGAGCCAAGAAGTCCCTCGAGGATGGGAATCTCGGTAAGGGTTGCGAAGTACATGAGCGATCCCGCCAGCGAGGCAAAGAAATTGGCGCCCGGCGAGTTGCCTCCCAGCAGGGAAACTATCCACTGCTCAGGAATCAGGGCCAGGTGGCCGGGACGTCCCAGGAGAAACCCCGCGGCCAGGACTCCCAATGCAAGGAGAGGCATGATCTGCTTCGTAAAATCCCAGGTGCTCTCCACCCAGGTACGGATTTCATCCTTTTTGAACCAGCGCCGGAGCATCACAAGCAGGAGCGCCAGAAACGCCGCCGCAAGATACCATTTTACCGCGAATATTCCCCGCCAGAGAGCCGCCGACCCCGGATCGGGTTCGGCGAATGCAGCGGCAACGAGGATCAGCACCATCACCAGCATGAACAGGCCGTCCTGGCCCAGAGTGCGGGACCGTTCGTTTTCGCCGGGGAAATGAAGTTGCCCCGCCTGACGCCGCGCTTCGTCTTCGCGGAAGAGAAATGCCATGATCAGACCCGTGGCCAGCGCAAACAAAATTGCTCCCACCGCTCGGGCCAGACCGAGTTGCCATCCAAGCACCCGGGCGGTGAGCACGACGGCAAGCACGTTAATTGCCGGTCCGGAATAGAGAAATGCCGTGGCGGGACCGATTCCGGCGCCCCGGGTATAAATGCCGGCGAACAGCGGAAGCACCGTGCAGGAACAAACGGCCAGTACCGAACCGGAAACCGAGGCCACCGAATAGGAAAGAATCTTGGGGGCCCGCGGGCCGAAGTACTTGAGCACCGATGCCTGTGACACGAAAACGGCCACGGCCCCGGCGATGAAAAAGGCCGGCACAAGGCAGGTGATCACGTGTTTTCGGGCATAGTCCTGGAGCATAAGGAACGCCTCGCCCAGGGCACGCGACACCTCCGGCGACGACCAGGGAACCAGGTAAACAGCGGCGAACAGCGCCGCCATCCAGAAAAATATCGTTCGTTCCTTCATAATACGTTGTTGTCCTCGGCCTGGGCGTACAATCCCGCCTGACGCCCGTTACCTGTTGCAGATATTCTCCCGGTTAACGAAGGGCACCTGCTCCACCGTCCCGGCCACGCGCGGATCATCGTCAAGCCACTGTTTCAGGTGATCCAGCATAGCGGCCGCGCAGGGATTGTCGCTCTTCCCGGCCAGCCTGTAATTGACCCAGAGGCCGTCCCTTGAAAAATCTATCAGCCGGGCTTCCTCCAGCACTTTCAAATGTCTGCTCACCGTGGGCTGGGCAAGCCCCAGAAGTTCCCGCAGTTCACAGACGCAAAGAACCCGTTGCTCCAGCAGTTTCAGAATCAAGACCCGGTTCGGGTCGGACAAGGCTTTCATGACCCTTATAAAGTTCCGCATCGGTCCTCCTTATATTTATAAATTACAATATACGTATTGATAAATTAACTGTCAAGAGAAAAAACAGGAGCAACCTGGTGGGCATAAAAGTCCCGGGCCGCCCTCGACCGGGTAAGAGATAAGACTGGAGTGAATGTTTAAAGAAAACAGGTTGTTCGATACTGAAATATTTCTATAAGACCTGACAATGGACTCACTGACAGGGAAAAACCCGCGATGCGCGCGACCGGCCGCCGGATCATACCTCACCGGACAATCCGAAAATCGCGTCGGCGGAACATCGCCGGGACGGTTCTATGATTCTGCCGGCGGTGTCCCGGCGGCGGCGTCGGTTCCGCCGGCTGCCGGCCGGGGCATGAATATCCACAGCAGGATATAGAGAACCACCCCGAATCCCCAGACGAGGGCCAGAAGTACCGTCAGTACTCTGCAGACCCAGGACGGCACCGGGCTGTGTTCACCCAGTCCCCCGCAGACTCCGCCTAGCATGCGGTCTTTTTCGGATTTCGTTACATTGCGCAGCCATTCAAACATGGAACGACTTCCTTGCACTATACGTAGCAGGCAAAAAAAGGGCGGCGGCGAGCGCCGCTACCCCTGTTATGCTCATGGTAGGCGGTACTGGAGATATTGTCAAATGTTGTGGATTGAGTTCCGTACCCTCCGGTTATTGCCTATGCCGCTTCCTGTAATTCTCCGTCGATGAACACCTTATTTTCTAATA
>DSBH01000174.1 GCA_011056825.1 Deltaproteobacteria bacterium
CCCCTATATTTTTTTTATATCGCTGGTCGCTCTCTGCATGGGCATTCTCAATTCGTTGCGCCATTTCGCCGCGCCGGCGTTGTCGCCGGTCGTGCTTAATATTTCCATCATCGCCTCGGCGCTTCTACTGCGGGGATTCTTTCACGAACCCGTTGTCGCCCTTGCCCTTGGGGTTCTCGCGGGCGGCCTGCTGCAGCTCGGCATGCAATTCCCCGTTATGGCCCGTCTGGGCGTCAGGCTGCGGCCAAATTTCGATTTCACCCATCCGGGCCTGCGGAAAATCGGGATTCTCATGCTGCCCGCGGTTTTCGGCGCCGCGGTCTACCAGGTCAACATATTTGTCGGTACCCTGCTGGCCTCTTTTCTTGAACCGGGCAGCGTGTCATACCTGTACTACGCCGACAGGGTCGTCCAGCTTCCTCTCGGCATTTTCGCCTTCGCCGTAGGGACCGCCATCCTTCCCAGCTTTTCGGAGCAGGTCGCCGTCAAAGAATATGACGAGCTGAAAAAAACCCTGTCCTTCGCCCTGAGAATTCTTTTATTCGTCACCATTCCCTGCATGATTGCCCTTTTCGTACTGCGGGTGCCCATTATATCAGTTCTTTTTCAGCGCGGCGAATTCGACCTGTCGTCCACGGAGAAAACCGCCTATGCGCTTTTCCTCTACGCACTCGGACTGTGGGCCTTTTCGGGCATGCGGGTTATGGTGTCGGCCTTTTACTCGCTCAAGGACACGGCGACGCCGGTGAAAATCGCCTTTGTCGCCTTTCTCGTGAACGTCGCCGCGAGTCTTTCCTTGATGGGGCCGTTAAAGCACGGGGGACTGGCCCTCGCCGTATCCATCGCGTCGTCGGTCAATTTCCTGGCGCTTTGTTTTGTTCTGAGAAGAAAGATCGGACCGTTTCTGGAGGCCGACTTTATCGTGTCCGTCGCCCGTTGTCTCCTGTCATCGCTGATCATGGGCGCTGCCATTGTCGGCGTCCTGATACTGGCGGGATGGGACGCGACGGCGCCGGCGGCGGAAAGGATTCTGGTGCTCGGCGGCGCCATTATCACGGGTGGCGTGGTATTTACATTGTCGGCGTACCTGCTGAAGAGCCCCGAGGTCATTTTCCTTCGCGACAGGCTTCGGCGAAGGGCGCCGAATCGGTGACGGGAACCCCCGGATCCCGTCTCATTCCGGGGACAAAGATGTTGACTTGACATGTTCCAGGTGGTAGTGAGTACCCCCTTATTAAAGAGGATAACGGGCGGAAACAATGCTTGATCTTAAATTTGTACGGGCGAATCTCGATCTCGTTCGGCGGAAACAACAGGAGCGGGGAATCAATCTTGATCTTGATTCATTCGCCGCCGTCGATCAGAAGCGCCGGGATATCCTTCAGGAGCTTGAGGGGCTCAGGAGTGAGCGGAACAGGGTTTCCAAAGAAGTAGGAATGAGAAAGAAGGAAGGCGCCGACGCGAAAGACCTGATAGCGCAGACGGCGGCCGTTTCCTCCAGGATCAAGGAACTGGAAGAATCCCTGAAGGAAGTTGAAACCGGGCTTCAGTCCATGATGCTGGATATTCCCAACATCCAGCACGAATCCGTTCCCGTCGGTTCGGACAGTGAGGACAACACCGTCGTGCGTACCTGGGGAGAGCCGCGATCGTTCGATTTTGAACCGCGGCCCCACTGGGAAATCGGCGAGGAACTGGGAATACTCGATTTCGGCAGGGCCGCCAAGATAGCCGGCGCCCGTTTCGCCGTTTACACGGGGGCGGGGGCCAGGCTGGAGCGGGCGCTCATCAACTTCATGCTCGATCTTCACACGGAGCGGCACGGTTACCGGGAAGTGATGACACCGTTCATGGTGAATCGAAGCAGCATGCAGGGCACGGGCCAGTTGCCCAAGTTCGAAGAGGATCTCTTCAGCGTGGCGGGGACTGATTACTTCCTGATCCCCACGGCGGAAGTGCCCGTAACGAACCTGCACGCCGACGAGATTCTGGACGAGGAGAATCTGCCCATCCACTATGTTTCCTGGACGGCCTGCTTCCGGGCCGAAGCCGGTTCCTACGGTAAGGATACACGTGGACTCATACGACAGCACCAGTTCAATAAGGTGGAACTGGTCAAGTTCACCAGACCCGAGCAATCCTACGAGGAGCTGGAATTGTTGACGCTCGACGCCGAAGAGGTTTTAAAACGGCTGAAGGTTCCATTCCGGACGGTGACACTCTGCACGGGAGACCTGGGATTTTCGTCGGCCAAGACCTACGATATCGAGGCCTGGATGCCGGGCCAGGACGCCTACCGGGAAATCTCGTCATGCAGTAACTTCGAGGATTTCCAGGCCAGGCGGGCGGGTATCCGCTTCAGAAGATCCGAAACCTCGAAGGTGGAATACGTGCACACGCTCAACGGTTCGGGACTGGCCGTGGGCAGAACCTTCGTGGCGGTGCTGGAGAATTATCAGCAGGAGGACGGTTCCGTCGTTGTCCCCGAGGCGCTTGTTCCTTACATGAATGGAGTTGACAGGATCGGTCCCCGCCGGTAGACTTCGGCGGTTAAAAAGACGCCGGGAGGTAATAACCGAAATAAATATGCCGGAGGGATGGCCGAGTGGTCGAAGGCGGCGGTCTTGAAAACCGTTAACCGAAAGGTTCGCGGGTTCGAATCCTGCTCCCTCCGCCATTTTATAATCCAGTAAAGCTGAAGGAAGTACACAAACCCGCTGGCAATAGCGGGTTTTTTCGTGTCCTGTATCCAAAGGCGTGCTGCAGGATTTAGCAACATCCGGCAGTTTTGGGGGCCGATTACTCAACAAAAGGCCCCCAAGAAAATAAAAAGCCCCCAAAACAGGGAGGACGCATTTATGCCAGAGAGAATCACGCACCTTTCTGAAGTCAAAGTGCGGACCGCCAACCCTCAGAAAAAAGATTACAAGATTTTCAATGGCGGGAGGCTGTTCCCACAGGTTACACCGTCTGACGGGAAGCTCTGGTATTTGAATTATCATTATGCCAACAAAGAACGAAAACGTGTTTTCCATGACCGGCCATGGATTTCGGGCTATGGCAAGAACCATCCTGGATGAAGTTCTTCACGTCCGTCCTGAATTCTCAATTTCAAATACAAGTCGTCGCGTATGCTAATTAGGCCGGATTATTGAATACTGGTTGGAATGGGTGGAGAACTGAACCGTATATTTCCCGCTGGAAAAGAAAGCTCTGTAGTGTTTCCTGTGATGTTCCCTTGATAACTTTCACTATTTATGCCCCCCGTTTCTGAATTCGTGTCTCAAAATGGAGGTTGCATTACACTACATGGTATGATGAACAATGGCAAGGCAACGGAGGGAGCCCGTAGGGCGACCGGAG
>DSBH01000003.1 GCA_011056825.1 Deltaproteobacteria bacterium
AAGGGGATCACCCCCCGTGACAAGTACTTCCCGTATCTCTTTGGTTTTCTCGATCCACTGGACGGCCTTGTCAAGCGCCTTCCTGGGCATCCCTTTTTCCGAGGGCTGCCAGACATCGTCGATTTCCCAGTTTCGCTGGCAATAGACGCAGATCTGGGGGCAGGTGACGATGGGCTTCAGAATCACGATCATGGGATAGCGGCGGGTAATGCCGTCGATGGGGGACGTATCGCGCTCAAGCATGAAGTCCATGGACTGCCCCTCATTCCTGGAGCGAAGAAAAGATTCCACGTAAAACCGCGACGGAATTACCTGGGCGCGGACGGTCCGGTCGCGCGTCGAATCCGGCTCGTTGTCCATAAGCGAGACGTAATAGGGCGTTATGCCGAAGGGGACATGGTGCTTCCGGGCTTCCCGTACCGCCTCTTCTTCCTCGGCTGACACATATACCAGGTCCTTGAGCGTGTCGGCATCCCGTATTACGTGGCGCACCTGCCACCGCCAGTCGTTCCAGTCTTCGTCGTTTCCGCCGAAATAGTCCATAATCCTTTGCTTGTTCCGCTCGCGCGTTTCGACAACCTCCTCATCCATTCCCCAGGTGTACCGCTCGACCAGGCCGTGAATGCCCGCGGCCATTTCGGAAAGATCCCTGGACCTGATCTCGGCGGCTTCACGTCCCTCGGAGACGAAACAATCCGTCACCTCCGAGTCATCGTAAATACTTATGTGGCCGGTTATTCCCCAGACAAGGTGTTGCATTTCGGCGAAGAACCCCGGCGCGGGATGTTCCACCTGATCTCCGCTCGTCCCGTGGACCAGGTCGACACAATACTGCAGAAGGCTGAATCCCGCCATGCGTTCGTTTCTGCGGGATAAAATATTTTCGAAGGCCGCCATGGCGCTTCGCACGGCCACCCAGATGAGGGGATGCATATCCCTGTCCCGGTCATAGCGGACCATCAGTTCGTTGTAGAGATAATTTCTCATCTCGCTTCGCACGAAGTGTACGTCGTCGGAGGAGAGGAGTATGTCCCTCAGCCTCGGCGCCGCTTCAAACACCTCCAGCAGTTTCGTTTTCAGGTCTTCTCGGCTCATGATAGTTCTCCTGTACGGTTTCCCGCCTTCCAACGCCTCCCGTCCAGTAGAGACTCCTTTTCTGGGAAACTCCCGGCCACATCATAAAATAACATTCCGATATACGTACCGCGAAAGCCGATCTTCCGGCGATGGACGGATGTTCGTGAACACAGCGGGATATGCTGTACTCGTGACTTTCTAGCACAAGTTTTTTGTAATTGGAAGCTGTCTTGCGACAGCCGAAATCCGCGATTGATTTTACATAGAGCGGTTTTTCGGGTCATCGGATACGAAAAATCAACGGAAGCGGGTACCGGCGACCTGCCTTTGACACCCCCTCAAGGACCGCACGAGGCAGAGCGGTGCGGTCGACAATCGGTGTCATCCCGAGCCCCTGATTTTAACCCGGTTACCCTGAGTCTTTCGACGAAGCTCAGGAGAAACCTCTGTCGAAGGATAGACCGGGCAAACAAGAGATGGAAAACGGTTCCTGTGTGATTCAGTGTGTTCTATCCATACAGGAACCTCACTGGTTCGATCTGTGTGTGTCGGGCAACACCGACTTGACGGACCGTTGAACTGTTTATGCCATGAACAGGCGCCATGTATCGCGGATTTTGGAGTAACAGGTTTTCTCCTGTTTTCTCCTTTTTCCACCATCGGGAATCGGTTATACTGACAGTGATGTGAGACTTTTGAATAATATCCCTCCCCGTAAGGGTGAATCCGGAAAGTACTTGATAACACTGAATGCCCCGCATAGCGGTATTAAAATCGGATCGGGCCTGCCCCGGACCTGATCCGGGGTCCGGCATGACGGCATTGAAACCAAAGGGATTTTTTCAAAACTCTCGACGTATCAATCATTATCATTTCGAAAGACGGGAATATATTCGTGTCTGGTTGTATTACAGCAGCGACGGGTCTCGTGCTTTTCCTGTTCGCCATGGTCCGTCTCACCGCGACCGTTCGCCGCACCGTTACGAGTATCCGCACGCGGGAACTGTTCAGGTACGCCGTTCGGACGCCGATCTGGGGCGTGGTCACCGGAATCCTGGTAACAATACTCTTTCAGAGCAGCTCGGCGACGACGGTATTGACGGTAGGACTGGTCAGCGCCGGCCTGTTGAGTTTTTTCCATTCCCTGGGCGTCCTGCTCGGCGCCGATATCGGGACCACCCTCACGGTACAGTTTGTCGTATGGCGGGTTACCGATCTTTCTCCTCTACTGCTGATAGGCGGGGCGTTGCTCTGGGCGACAGGAAAGAAGCGGCTCGCTTCGCCGGGGGAAGGCATTTTCTATTTCGGCCTCATGTTTTTCGGCCTCAGCCTCGCGACCCAGGGCACGGAATTTCTCAGGGAAAGCCCGGCGGCGCTTCGTTTTTTTCAGGAAACTTCCGGTCCCCTGGCGGGAGTGCTTATCGGGTGCGTGTTTACCGCGCTGGTCCAGTCGTCGGCCGTTCCGATCTCGCTTCTGGTGATTCTCGCGGGACATGATCTCGTCACCGTTGAAGCCGCGCTGCCCTTTGTACTGGGAGCGAACCTCGGCACCTCGGCCACGGCGATCATCGCCGCAACCGCCTCGAATTCGGAAGGCAGGCGCGTCGCCTTTTCGCACACCTTCTTCAAGGCCGCCGGCGTCGCCCTGTTTCTGACGGTCCTTTCACCGTTTGCCGCCATGCTCCAAACCTTCTCGACAAGCGTCCCGCAGCAGATAGCCCTGTCCCATATCGTTTTCAACCTGGTTGTGGCTGTCCTGTTTCTGCCGTTTTTACCATTGTTCGCCCGATTCGCCCTGCGGATCATTCCAAAACGGGGAGAAACCCTGCCGCTCTGGCCCGAGTTTATCGACGACAGACTGCTTTCGGATCCGGAAGCGGCCCTTGAGGCGGCCCGCAAAGAAATGGAGCGGGAAATGGCGCTTGCCAGGCGCATGTGCGCCATCGCCGTCAATCTCGTTACAAACTTTCAGCCCGGTCCGGTCCGGACCATCGGATACATGGAAAGTGTCGTCAACTCGCTGAAACAGGAAATCAGTGGATTTCTCAGGCTTGTATCGGAACGCCCGCTCTCCGAGGCCATGTCGAAACGTCTTTTTTTCTATTCGTCGCTGGTGAACGATATCGAACGCATCGCCGATCATGCCGTCAACATCAGTGAGCTGGCCGAACTCAAGAAAGAGAACCGGATCGGTTTTTCGGAAGCCGCCGACCAGGATCTCGCCGACATCCTGGCCCTCGTGAACACCAACCTGGACGACGCGCTGACCCTCATGGAAAC
>DSBH01000078.1 GCA_011056825.1 Deltaproteobacteria bacterium
CCATCGGGACTATCCCCTGGTCATTGCCGCGAACCGTGATGAATTCTACGATCGCCCCACGGCGCCCGCCGCTTTCTGGGACGATTACCCGGACATTCTCGGTGGGCGGGACCTGAAAGAAGGGGGAACCTGGCTGGGACTGCATCGCTCCGGAAGGCTGGCGGCGATTACCAATTATCGCGATCCCCGTCGTCAGAAACCGGGCGCGCCCTCCCGGGGAAAGCTGGTCAGGTCGTTTCTGACCGGCGGAACCGATCCTTCATCCTACCTGGATGCCGTCCGGCCGCAAGCGGCACGGTACAACGGGTTCACCCTGCTGCTGGGCACTATCGACGCCTTGTCCTGTTATTCAAATATATCCGGCGCCGAACGGTTCATCGAACCGGGAATCCACGGCCTGAGCAACCACCTGATCGACACGCCCTGGCCCAAGGTCCAGCGCGGGAAAGAGCGTCTGGAACAAATACTGTCCACGGAGTCTTTCCCTTCTCCCGGAACGATTCTTGACATGCTCGAGGAACAGAACCGTCCTCCCGACCACCTGCTTCCCGACACGGGTATCGACATCGAATGGGAACGCGCGCTGTCCCCTCTTTTTGTCGCCTCCCCGTTTTACGGCACCTGTTCATCCACGGTTGTACTCGTCCACAGGAACGGCACGGTGCTTTTCGTTGAACGGGATCAACGACCCGGTCCGGGTAAAGGTCGCGAAGCGCGCTTTGAGTTCACCATCACGAACGGGATACCATCATGACACGGCGGGCCTATCCCTCCGCCCCTCGTCCGGGCGTCGGCGCCCTGATTATTCACGAGGGCGCCGTCCTGCTCGTACGGCGGGGAAAATCACCCGGTCGCGGACTCTGGGCGTTGCCCGGCGGAAAAGTCAAGCTGGGTGAAACACTCCGGGAAGCCGCGGAACGGGAAATCATGGAAGAAACAGGCATCGAAGTCGAAGCGGGCGAGCCCCTCTACGTTTTTGATTTCATCGAGCGGGACGCCGAATCCCGTGTTGCCTATCATTACGTTATTGTCGACATGAAATGTGAATACCGGAAAGGTGAACCGCGTCCCGGCGACGACGCCGATGACGCGCGGTGGGTTAAGAAACGGGAGCTGCCGAATCTTGACGTGTCGCAGGCCACCCTGAAACTGCTTGAGCTTGTCCGCTTCGACCGAATGTGACCGAAAGAAAAAGACAAAGAAAACGAGCGGGCCGTGAGAGATCGGGGCCGCCGGTCGACTATTACAATGTATAGACCTTTTCCCCCGGCAGAATGACAATACCTTCCGCCTGAAGGACCTCGATGGCTTCGTCGGTACGGTCGAAACGAAAGATGATAATGGCGTTTTCACCGCTCCGTTCTACAAAGGCGTACGTATATTCCACGTTGATGCCCTTCGTCGAAAGGGCCTTCATGATACTGTGAAAGCCGCCCGGCCGGTCGGGAACTTCCACGGCGACCACGGGCGTCCGCCTGATCCTGAGACCCTGGTTCTGAAGAGCCTTTTCGGCGGCATCGGTGTCGTTGACAATAAGCCGCAGAATGCCGAAATCGGAAGTATCGGCCAGCGACAGCGCCCTGATGTTGATACCCGCCTCGGTCAAAATCCTGGTCACATCCTCAAGACCGCCGGGCTTGTTCTCCAGAAAAACCGACAGCTGATCAACCTTCATGCCTTCCACCCCTTTCTCGTTCAAATCTTTCGTTTGTCCACCACGCGGATCGCCTTCCCCTCGAACCGTTCAAGGCTTCTGGGTTCAACCAGTTTGATGGAAGCAGTCACTCCGAGATAATCCTTGATGTCCTTTGCGACGCGGCGTTCGATCCGCTGCAGCGACCGCACCTCATCCGAGAAAACCTGATCTCCCACCTCGACGCGAATTTCAAGTGTGTCGAGAGTCCCGTCCCGGCCCACGATCATTTCGTAGTGCGGTTCCAGCCCTTCGATACCGAGCAGGACGCTTTCGATCTGGGACGGAAACACATTCACCCCCCTGATGACGAGCATGTCGTCACTCCGACCGGACACCCGGGCCATCCTGGCAAGAGTCCTGCCGCACCGGCAGGGCTCCTTCATCAACCGGGAAAGGTCCCTGGTCCGGTACCTGATAAGGGGGAAAGCCTCCTTGGTAAGCGAGGTGAACACGAGTTCACCTGTTTCCCCGTTTTTCACGGGTTCACCGGTGACGGGATCAATGACCTCGACAATGAAGTGATCCTCGAACACGTGCAGGCCGTTTTTGCCCTCCGCGCATTCCACAGAGACGCCGGGGCCCATTATCTCCGAAAGTCCGTAAATATCGAGCGCGGTGATCGCCAGGCGGTCTTCTATTTCCTGCCGCATCTGCTCGCTCCAGGGCTCTCCGCCGAAAAGGCCGACCCTGAGTCTCAGCGATTTCATATCGACGCCCATTTCAGTGCCCTGCTCGGCAAGATAGAGCGCGTACGACGGCGTGCAGCAGATGGCGGTCGGCGCGAAATCCTGGAGCAGCATAATCTGCTTTTTCGTGCTGCCGCCGGACATGGGAATAACACTGGCGCCCAGCTTTTCCGCCCCGTAGTGGGCGCCAAGCCCTCCCGTGAAGAGACCGTAACCGTACGCGTTGTGAATAACGTCATTTCTCGTCAGACCGGCCGCGACAAAAGACCGTGCCATAAGCGTTGACCAGGTGTCGATATCCCGTTTCGTGTATCCCACCACGGTCGGTTTCCCCGTCGTTCCCGATGACGCGTGAAGCCGTATGATGCTGCTCATGGGAACGGCAAACAACCCGAAGGGATAATTTTCTTTCAGGTCCTGCTTCGAAGTAAAGGGGATTCTTCTCAAATCGCCGAGTGTCCTTATATCGTCGGGCGTCACACCCGCCTCGTCGAAAGCGGTCCGATAAAAACCCACCGTGTGGTACACCCGTTCCAGAACCTGCTGGAGCCGTTTGAGTTGCAGCGCCTCGAGCGCTTCCCGTGGCAATGTTTCAAATTCTTCGTCGTAGATCATGTACCGGTCTCCTTCTTCGCAATATGCTCATGTTCGCGCTCCCGCGTCTTTCCGAACACCCGTAAAACATCGCCGGAACCCCGCGGCCGGAAAAGTTCCCGAAGATTAATTATAAGAACAATACAGCGTACTTTCGAGAAATATCAGAAGAACCGACAAAAAACAAGCAATTGAAGGGTCCCAAAATCCGCGATTGGCTTACCCTGTTCGTGATACAGAGAGTTCAACGCCCAGTCAATTCGACACGATACGTGCTGTCCGATACACATTCAGACCGAATCATCACGGTTGCTGCAATAACAGAACAAGCTGAAAATCACCCTCTCCCTTGAAGGGAGAGGGCCGGGGTGAGGGTGAA
>DSBH01000093.1 GCA_011056825.1 Deltaproteobacteria bacterium
TCAAACTTCGGACGGCGTTCATCTCAGGATCATCGATTTTATTCCTCCCGCAAACGACGGGGTGAAACCGGTTCTCGTCTTCGTGGCCGGCTGGATTTCCATGATCTCCGCCTGGCGTCCGGTCCTGTCGGTGCTGACGCCGGACATGAGAATTCTCTACGTGGAAACGCGTGAAAAAAAAAGCGCGCGGATCAATTGGACGAAATCGACGGATTTTTCGATATCCCGCATGGTGCTCGATCTTCGGGAATTGGTGGAAGAATTCGTTTCTCCGTCATCTTCCTTTTTTCTCGCGGGTAGTTCTCTCGGGTCGACGGTCATTCTCGATTGTCTGAGCCGATGTCGACGGAAGCCAGAACTGGCCGTCGTCATTGCTCCGAACGCCGAATTCGGCATTCCCCGCTGGTTCTATCCCCTGGTACGCCTCATCCCACCGGTAGCATACAGCCTGGTAAAGGCACCGATCAAACACTACCTGTGTACCTACCGCATCGACAGCCTTCGCGAGAAGGAACAGGCACTGAAATACCAGCGTTCGCTGGATTGGGCCGATCCCAGAAGACTGAAAGCAAGCGCCCTCGCAATGAAAGGATACAGTTTATGGCCGAAACTGAGCAGAATTGCAGCCCCTGTGGTCATCGTGGCGGCGCGGACCGACCTTCTGCACGGCGTCAGAGACATCGAACGAATGGCGAGGCTCATTCCCGACGCGCGTATGGAAATTATGGAGAGCAATCGCGAGACGCACAGTGAAAAAGCGGGCCGTTTCATTCTTGATCAGGTTAAAGAATGCCTCAGGACACCGAAAACATTATAATTTTATCAGTCAAACAAGGAATCGACGCATGAAAAATTCCCTTCATTACTACCGCAACTGGTTTCTCGCCGTCAGGCCCTGGTCGTTCGTAATGACCTTCTTCTGCGTCACCACGGGCAGCATGGTGGGGAGCACCTGCCAGTCTTTTTCATGGTTTTTGTATGTTCTTACACTGCTGGGTGTCGTTCTTCTTCACGGAGCGGCAAATTTTCTTAACGATTATTATGACGTGGCAAGCAAAGTCGACGACGCCGGCGTGGCAACCGCCCGCTACCGCCCTCATCCACTGGCCGAAGGTTCGCTGTCTCTTCAGGCCGTTCGAAGGGCAGCCGTGGTGTTCATTCTTGTCGCCCTGGTTATCGGTCTGTATCTCACCGTTACGCGCGGCCTTACCGTTCTCGTTATCGGCCTTGCCGGGCTTTTCGCCAGCGTTTTTTATACGGCGCCGCCCTTCAAGTACAAATACAGCGCCCTCGGAGAACCGGCGGTCTTTATTGTGTGGGGTCCTCTCGTCGTGGGAGGCGCCTCTTTTGTCCAGGGACAATCGCTGAACAGTGAAACCTTCCTGGTTTCCATCCCGCTGGGTATACTGGTCGCCCTTGTCCTCCTGGCAAACAATATTCGCGACAGGCAGAGCGATCACGCGCGCGGGATTCACACCATTCCCGTGCTCGCGGGCCACAATGCCGCCGTCGGCTTGTACCTGTTTCTGATTGCGGCCGCCTACACGGCGGTTGCCCTCATGTCTTTTTTCGGACCACTTACTCCCTGGTCGCTGATAGTCCTGCTTTCACTTCCTTATACCGTCAATCTGGCGCGGGAAATTCTTCAGGCTGTCCCCATTGACGCCGATGCCCGAACCGCCGGTGTCGTCACGGCCTTCGGAGCGCTCCTGCTTCTGTCGCTCCTGGTAGAACGTATTCTTTAAAAGGAGATCCTACCGGAATAATGGCGGCCGACGCCGCCATTATTATTCTTTTTCCCATGAGATGAGACGTGTCATTCACCCCATCAGCCGTTTTCCTGAGAATCCTGCCAGTACCGCCTGCCGGAGCCCATCATGACGCTGATGGGACGCAGTTCCTCGATATTCTCACAGATAATTTTTATTGACGAGGCGATGGGAATGGAAAGCAGGGCACCAACGATACCCCAGAGCCAACCCCAGAAAAGAAGGGAGAGCAGAACGACCACGGGGCTCAGGTTCAGGCGGTCGCCGAGTACTTTCGGTGCGACAAAATTGCCGATGGTCATCTGGATGGTTATCAAGGCTACAAGAGACACTACGGCCGGCCAGACGCCGGGATAATACTGGACAAGCGCCAGCAGAACCGGCGGAACGGTCGCGATGATCGAGCCGATATTGGGAATGAAATTCAGTACAAAAGCCAGCGCACCCCATGTCACCGCAAAGTCGATCCCGATAATCGAAAGTGCCAGCCATACCAGTACTCCCGTCACGAAGCTTATAAGTACCTGGACCGAGAGATATCGACTGATCTCCGACGATATGGAGGCGATAATGCGGGTAACGCGCTCGGCTTGATCGTCGGACAGGGCACGACCTATTTTATAGTGGGCGTAAGGCTTGCCAAGCAACAGAAAAACCAGAAAAATGATAATCAATACCAGATTCACCAGAATGGAAAACAGTGATCCCGACAACCGCACCAGGAGATCCCGGATCGTCTTCGCCCAGTCGAAATCCGCCAGTGGATTGTCTTTCAGGTAGGCAAAACCGCTCAATTCCTCCAACAGCTGCCCGAAACGCTCCTCGTATTTGGGAAATTCCGCCATGATGGCAAAAACGCGGTCGTAAAGAAAAACCACCCCTATGTACCCGATTCCGAAAAGAAGAATGATGACGAAGAGAACGGCGATCGGCAGGGGGATTTTATGCCTCGTCATCACGTTGATGACCGGACCTATAACAAAGGTGAGGAGCCAGGCAATTACCAGCGGGAGGATCACCGATTGAGCCGCATTGAGAACGAATCCACCCGCTACAAGGGCAAGCAGGGCAAGAAAAAAAAGCGCCAGTTTATCTTTATCCATGATGACGATGCCCTTCTTTCAGGTGAAGACGGCCGATGCCATGTCGGAAGTTGCTTTTTCCGACGAGCGCTCTCTTTTTCATTGACTGAACCATCGTGCATTCCCGCGGTACGTTGCTGTTCATACCACAGATCCGTCCACCTGTCATCTCTTCTCCGCCGACGTTTCCGATTTCAGACCGGGCAATTAGAAGGATCATGTTATCAACAAACAAACCATTGCTCCATGGTAAACTTTCCCTTTTCCGTCCTGAAGACGCTGTTCCCCTTCATGAATGTATCCAAGTGGTTCGATACGCTCCCAGGGAGCAATTTCCTCGTGTAATATGAATCCGGATTGCCTTCCTAGTACCATGTAACATTTAAATGTACGTATTGCTCGTTACTGTGATATGCTGCTGGCAACTTACCGTAGGAGGTTGCCATGGCACCACGATATCGGGTTACGCTTACCAAGGAGGAGCGCGA
>DSBH01000232.1 GCA_011056825.1 Deltaproteobacteria bacterium
GGTTAGGAATAACCCCTTTTTTCATTGCAAGGAGTTCCCATTCATGTGAGAATATACTACCCGAGCGAAATGAAAGGAGCTGCAAAAATGATCATGAAAAGAATGACCCTTCTTCTGCTGGTCCTCGTGCTTTTTTCATTGGTCGCTCCCCGGCTAGTCGCGGCTGAAGAGTTTGCTCATTCCAAAGAGGTCGATAAGCTGGCAGCGGAACTTCAGGCTGACGGTTTCATTGTCCAGGAAGGCGATTACAAGATGATCGACATCCTGAGGCTCTGCAGCGAGGGCTGGCTCAAATACTGCTTCGGCAACAACGCCGGCTTCCCTTATCTCGCGTATCTCTTGCCGCCGGCGCCCGGGCAGAAACCCTCCCGGGGGCAAAAACCGCCGGTCGGTTTTGACCCCCACGACCCGAATAATTTCCCGGCAAATATCGATTTCATACCGCCGGGCATAACCTACAAGCTGCGGCCGGATGAGGCCATTCTCTTCGTGGGCAAGACCCCTCCCCAGGCACGCTATTTCAGCTACCGCAGTTATGTCGGCTTTGTCGCCAATAAGCCGGGTAAGGACTACAGCGATGTCTTTACCCTGGATACCGGCGAGGGCGGGTTCTATCATCGCGTCTTTGCCAGCCTGGGAGATCCGCTCAATCATCTCAATAAGTTCACTTCCGGAACGCCCAACGGCAAGCCGGGCAATGCTTTTAATAGGGAGACCGTGCTGATCACCTCGGCGCATCAAGGGATCAACAAGCGGGTGCGCAAAGCGCTCAAAAAAGCGGGTATCTCTATGTCCATCGTCAACGACGACGTCATTCCCCTGTCCCTGGTCAACATGGGACTGGAAAAAGGCAAAGATACCTTTCTGGTCCTTACCCGGGCAGCACTGTGGCAGGATGAAGCTGAAGGCCGGGCTTTTCTCACAGAGCCGACCAAGACCTGCCGGGTCTTTCGCCTGACACCCAAACAAGAGCTGGCCGCGGGCCCCTATCCGGTGCCGGAACTAAGGCAGCGCGGCAACGGCATCTCGGAATTCAAGATCGTGCCCAATGCCGCTGCGGACCTGGAAACAGTGCGCCGGGCCATCCTCAAAAAGTACGGCTCGCCGCACTATAAGGCCAAAGAGCTGCACACCTCTATCTGGCTGCCTGAGGGATACATCGGCATCTCCGACGACCTGGATGTCCTGGCCGAGGATCGCGATACGACCTATCTTAAGACCGATGATTTTCAGTTGAGGTCCGATGATGACTTCATCATCGTCTACGGCGTGAACCATGAAAAGACCGGCAAGGCGATCTACTGCAATATCAGCTTCTACGGCAGAGAGCTGCTCAACGGTGTGGCCGGCACCAACAGCGCCCTTTTTACCGGTTCAGCCAGGGAATACCTTCCCGCCGATTACCAGAACGCCGGCTATTATTATGTAGTAAAGATCGCCCGCAAGAAATCCGCTCCGGATGAGGATTGCGTTATCGTCGAAAAAAGCACGGGCAATCCCAAGGGCAAGGCCTACGGCGTGGACAACAATAAGGAGGCGTACATCGCCTTCCGCTCCTACATTGAAAAGCCGAACCAGGTCGGACCGGCTCACTTCGAGCTGATCTACGACCGGGCGATCCTGTTCACGAAAAAATAAGGATCACTTTGGGGGCGGATGGCAAGGTATTAGCCGAAGAATTATTCAGACCGCCTGGTGAACGAGGTTGTTGCGCGGCCGGGGTGCTTCGGGAAGATGTGGTAACGGTAGGACAGCGGACTCTGACTCCGTCAACCCAGAATCGAATCCTGGTCCCCCAGCCAGAGAACAAAAAAAGGTGTGGGCTTAGGCAAGCCCGCACCTTTTTATTACAGCTTTTTAAGGGATCACTTCAAACCCTTGCTCACTGAAGTGGGCGTCGAATGTAAAAGTTTTCTTGATTCCAAGGTCACGCATGGTCTCAAAGCTGACACAATCGACGAGGCTGAGGCTCCGCCTCGAAGCGGAGAGCAAAGCGGCAACGCCCAATCGATGGATCGCGGAGGTGATGAATTCCACGTGAAGGATGGGAACCAAATCCTCCTGGAAGCTCCTGACTGCTTCAAGACCAAGCCTGCTCTGCACCAGGGCGAATGTTTCTACCAGGACATAGTTGCTTGTTATCACCGTATTTGCGGGCTGAATGATCTCAACCCATGCCTTCTTTGCTTTGGGGTGGCTTTGATCGTCGCTGTCGAGCAATGCATAGAAAGCAGAGGTATCGACGAATATTCTCATTTGTCGTAGGCATCCGTTAGATAGGCATCATGTCTTTTGGAGACATCGCGCTTGCCCGATCCGAACTTCCCGACGATATCGAGGGCCCGCTTTTGCCGTTCCTCAGTCCCCATCCTTGTATCTGACCTGATGACCCCCTCAACAGCCCGGCGTATGACCTCGGCAACGGAAACTCCCTTGGCCGCGGCTATCTTTTTAATTGCCCGTGCCTGTTCATCAGTTAACTGAATCTGTGTTCTTATCATGATTTGCTCCCATGCTTACAAAGATGGCAACATGATAACACTTCGGTCAATGAGTGTCAAGTAGAATTGTCTTATGAAGGTGGTACATGCTCTCAGCCAATACAGGATTGAAATAAGGGGATCTTTGCATGGGGTCGGACAGCGGACTCTGACTCCGTCAACCCAGAATCGAATCCTGGTCCCCCAGCCAGAGAATAAAAATGGGTCTGGTTTAACTGTACCAGACCCATTCTTATTACGTGATACAACACAGGCCACCCAAAAATTCTTTGGGGGTCTGATTTAATCATATGTCATCTTCGAGTGCGTAGCAGCGGGGGTTTAGCCCAGTAATTATTCCGATGGCACTGGTGGACCAGGCTGTTGTGTTGGCTGGGGTGCTCCTAGAGGATGTGGTAACGGTAGGTGGACACTAACTGTCTGCCGACCCCAATTGATGCCATATGCGTTTTCAAACATTTTAAAAAATGGCGTCTTATCAAAGAAAAAATCATATTGATTATAGAGACTACGTACTAAATCAGAAAGACCTTCTATTTTCTCTAAATCGACTACTCTTTCCAACCCCTTTTCTCGCGCTTTTTCTCTATCGATGCTTCGTCCATGGCTCTTATGAACATCATAATCAGAAAAAAATTTAACGATCTCTTGAATATGAAGATCATTACGATCACGTTTTAACATATATTCACTTAACCAATCACATGCTAGTTCTTTTGAAAGTTCTTGGGCACTTTTACATATTTCTAGAAGATGAAGATCATATTTCATAATTAGGGGCATGTATGCTGTAAGCGAACGAGGACCTTCTGTTTTAAGACGTTCTTCTAC
>DSBH01000288.1 GCA_011056825.1 Deltaproteobacteria bacterium
AATGTCAAGTAATATTAATGATATAGCTTTGAATAACACAGTTTTTCGGGGACGGCTTGGACGTGAGGGTAAAGAATAATGGGGGAGTTGTGCAAAGCTCTCAGGTGATCGAATCCGGCATGTTCACCATGGGCAAACGGGTGCGAACTTTCGAGGAGCATTTCGCTCACTATATCGGCAGACGTTACGCCGTTATGGTGAACTCCGGATCATCGGCGAACCTGCTCATGACGGCGGCACTCTTCTATACGGGCACCGACCCGCTCAGACCGGGCGACGAAGTGATCGTTCCCGCCGTCGCATGGAGCACGACCTATTTCCCGTTTCACCAGTACGGCCTCGCGCTGCGGTTCGTGGACATCGACGCGGAAACACTGAATTACGATCTTGACCAGCTCGAATCGGCGCTGAACGATCGAACGCGTCTTGTCATGGCGGTGAACCTGCTGGGCAATCCCAATGATTTCGACCGCATCTCACACGCGACGAAAGGTCTGAGTATTCGGCTGATCGAAGACAATTGCGAGGCCATGGGGGCCGAGTTCAACGGCAGTAAGACGGGAACATTCGGGGTAATGTCCAGTTTCAGTTCCTTCTTTTCTCACCACATGTCAACCATGGAAGGCGGCCTGGTTGTAACGGACGACGAAGAGCTGTATCACATCCTGCTTTCCCTTCGGGCCCACGGATGGACCAGAGATCTTCCCTCCGTCAACCGGGTGACCGGGACAAAAAGCGACGATCCCTTCGTGGAATCTTACCGATTTGTGCTGCCGGGCTATAATGTGAGACCACTCGAGCTTTCCGGGGCAATAGGAATTGAACAATTAAAAAAATTACCCACCATGATCGACCGCCGAAGAAGAAACGCGGCACTGATTCGTCAGGTTCTGGAAGATCATCCCGATATCATGATTCAGAAAGAAATCGGGCAAAGCAGCTGGTTCGGATTCAGCATGGTGATCCGTAAAGGATCGAAGCTGGAGCGCCGGGACTTAATGCGGCGTCTCGAACACCTCGGTTTTGAATGCCGGCCGATTGTCGCGGGCAACTTCGCGCGCAACGACGTGATGAAATACCTGAAAGCCGATATCCACGGAACTCTTGATAACGCCGACCACATACACACCCACGGGCTCTTCATAGGCAACAACCAGGACGCAATGGACGAGGCGATCGAGCAGTTAAAGCGGCTGTGAATCTTTCTTCGGGATTATGTAATGTTATATTTACGAATGTTATGTCAGGAGACGAACCATGCCGGATAATCTGAAAGTAGTCATCCTGTGCGGAGGCGCCGGAACGCGGCTGCGGGAGGAAACGGAATTCCGCCCGAAGCCGATGGTCAATATCGGGGAGCGCCCCATTCTCTGGCACATCATGAAATATTACGCGCAGTTCGGTTTCCACGAGTTTGTTCTTGCTCTTGGATACCGGGGCGAGATGATCAAAAATTATTTCTGCCATTATGAACTGATGAATAATGACGTCACCATCAAGCTGGGCCAGCCCGAGAAAACAACCATTCATCATGCGCACGATGAAGCCGGATGGAAAATAACCCTGGCCGACACGGGAGAGAAAACCCTGAAGGGCGGGCGGCTGAAACGGGTGGAACGGTACATTCCCGACGACACCTTCATGTTGACCTACGGAGACGGCATCGCCGACGTCGATATCAACGCCCTGCTTGCTTTTCACCGTTCCCATGGAAAAATGGCGACTGTCACGGCCGTCAATATCGCGTCACGTTTCGGAGAGATGAAAGCCGAGGACGACCGCGTGATTTCATTCAGCGAGAAACCCCGTGAAGGGGGCGCGCTCATCAACGGCGGTTTTTTTGTATTCAATAAAGCAGTATTTAATTACTTGACCCCTTCCGAATCCTGTGACCTGGAAATCGGGCCCCTCGAGGAAATCGCCCGGCAGGGGGAACTGATGGCGTACAAGCACCCCGGCTTCTGGGCGTGTATGGATACAATGAGAGACATGGAATATCTCAACAGAATCTGGGATTCCGGCACGGCCCGCTGGAAGGTCTGGTGAGGGGCTGAGGTGAGGAGTTGAGAAGATGAATAGGTGAGAAGGGGGGGGTGAGAAGTGAATGGGGGTGAAGGTTATCGGTTTACGCATGAGAAGTTGAAGGTGTGGCAGATGGCCAGGGTGACAGCCGGGAAGATTTATGATTTAACGAAGGGGTTTCCTCAGGAAGAACGTTTCGGGTTGGTCAATCAATTGAGGAGAGCTGGTGTGTCGGTCATGTCGAATTTGGCTGAGGGGAGTGGACGAACAAATGCAAAAGATCAGGCCCATTTTTCCCAACTTGCTTATGGTTCTCTTATGGAAATAGACGCCCAGCTTCAACTCTCAGTAGACCTGAATTTTTTGACAAAGACTGCTTATCTTGATGTCAGACCAACTATTGAGGAACTTTCCGCCGCCATCAATGCCCTCCGCGCCGCACAGCTTAAAAGGATTAAGTGATGAATTCGACTTCTGTCGAGGAGGTTTCTTTCCATTACCGACTTCACAGTTCTATGACTGTTAAAAGGATTCCACAATGAACGTAACTTCTGATCTTCTCAACTCCTCAACGAGAACTTTTTTCCAAAAGAAAAAAGTTCTCGTCACCGGCCACACCGGTTTCAAAGGCGCCTGGCTGGTTCTGTGGTTGCTGCGAATGGGGGCGAGTGTTACAGGAATATCCCTTCCCCCGGCCACGCAACCTAACCTTTTTTCACTTCTTAACTTCTCAACTTCTGACCTTCTCGACCTCGCCATTGATATCCGTGATGGGAAATCACTGCATCGGGCGGTGAAAGATGCCGCTCCGGAGATTGTGATTCACATGGCTGCACAGGCGATTGTGCGTGATTCCTATGATGACCCGGTAGGTACTTTTTCAACAAATGTCATGGGAACGGTGAATCTGCTTGAGGCGGTGCGCAAGACTCCCGGCGTCAAGGCCGTTGTGGTGGTTACCACTGACAAGTGTTATGAAAACCGCGAGTGGGTATGGGGATACCGGGAAGATGAACCTCTGGGGGGTCACGATCCCTATTCTTCCAGCAAGGCTTCCGCGGAACTCGTTTCCTCAGCCTACCGCCGTTCGTTTTTCGCGGAAAAGCCTGAAGGTCCTTCGCTCGCGACGGTCCGCGCGGGCAACGTCATCGGGGGCGGCGACTGGGGGAAAAACCGCCTGATCCCCGACTGCGTGCGCGCCCTTACATCGGGAGAAAACATTCTTGTCCGTAATCCTTCGGCCGTCCGTCCCTGGCAGCATGTTCTGGATCCACTGTCGGGTTACCTG
>DSBH01000008.1 GCA_011056825.1 Deltaproteobacteria bacterium
ATCATCCCCTGTCGGGTCACACCCTGGTGTTCGACATAGAAATCGTGGCCACGGGACTGACTCCGGACGCCGAATAACAGCCGACGGAAACATCGGTAATCGGCACGGTCTTGTCGGCCGTAAGAAACATCACCTTCTGAGGCCGCTATAAGCCGAGGTCCCGGTTGATAAGGACGACCTTGATCCGCCCGGCGGGAAAGGATTTTTCCGTTATGGTCCAACTGTTGCAGATCCTGGCCGGGCTGTCGCAATTGTTGCAGACAGCCGTTTTCGCGCAGGGAGTGTCCATTCCAAGCTTCATCGCGTTCGCCGGGGCCGCGTAATTCCTGATTCGTTCCATGGCCTCGTCGACGTCGGGAACAATCTTGTTTCGGCCGACCAGTATGATCACCCATCGGGGACCAAAAGTGATTGCCGCCACGCGGTTGCCGATCATGTCGAGGTTGACGAGCACGCCTGTTTCCGTGACGGCGTTCGTTCCGGTGATGAAAAGGTCGGAAAGAAGCGCCCGTCGGCGCCGTTCGGCCAGTTCTTCCCGGGCAATACTTCGATCATAAGTATCGTTGATCTGAAGACCGTACCGCTCTTCTTTCAACGGTTCGTAAAGTCCGACTTCCCTGACAGTCGTCGAACCGCCCCAAGCGACACTTCCAGCGTTCAACGCGGGAATGATGCTCTCCAGTACAAGTGATCGGGCGTCTTCCTCTGTTTCCGCAACAAAAGCCTCGAATCTGTTGGCCTCCAGTTCCTTTTTGACCGTTTCCAGTTTAAGACCCCAGAACGTCGAACGATAATCCTGCATGGTGTTTCACTCCCTCTACATAATTGTAACAGTCTTCCGGTTACCGCGGAACGGAAGCTGACCATTTGCCGGACAGACACGACGGACCCGATCCGTCTAGGCAAGGTGGTTTATGGCGCTTGCCACGCAGGCTGCGCCGTAACCATTGTCGATATTGACGACAGCCACGCCGCCGGCGCAGCTGTTGAGCATTCCCAGAAGAGCCGCCAATCCGCCGAAGCTCGCTCCGTAACCGACACTGGTGGGAACAGCAATGACCGGCTTGTCAACAAGTCCTCCCACGACGCTCGGCAACGCTCCCTCCATTCCGGCCACGACGATGACGACCCTGGCGCGACGAATGATGCCAAGGGCGCCGAAGAGCCGTTGTATGCCGGCGACACCCACGTCCACCACCCGGTCGACCGGATTTCCCAGCATTTCAGCAGTCACCGCCGCTTCCTCGGCGACGGGAAGATCGGATGTTCCGGCGGTAACCACGGCGATACGCGTAGTGGCCGTGTCCTGCCGGCCGCGCCGTATCGTTATGGTCCGGGCGGTTTCGTCGAACCGCGCATCGCCGCACAGGGCGACCACCGCTTCATACATTTCGGCCGTGGCGCGCGTGGCCAGTATATTCATATCACGCGTCAGCATGTACCGCACAATCTCCCGGACCTGGACGACGGTTTTCCCCTCACAGAACACCACTTCCGGTCGGCCCAGCCGGGCCGGACGCTGATTGTCGATTTTCGCGAAACCCAGATCTTTATAATCACGTTCGCGAATGCGTGCGACGGCGTCGCCGACATCAAGTATTCCGTTCCGTACGTCGCGAAGAATCTCTTCCAGGTCGTCTTTCACCGGCGCCTCCCCCTTCAGTCGTCCACGCTGCCGGGCCGGTAGCCCTCGAGATCGAGGGACACGTGCCGGAATCCGAATTTTTTCAGCTGCGCCGCTATTTCATTCATCCCTTCCTCCGAAAAAAACAATCGCCTGCAGTCGCGCCCCGCCTCGATGCGGGCCGTTGTCCCGTCGCTTCTGACCCTGACCGGATCGACGCCCCCGGACAGGAGATATTCTTCCGCCATCTCGATCCGGGTAAGTTCCTCCGCGATTACCTCCCGGTCGAACGGCAGGCGCGTCAGGAGACATGAATCAGGGGAATGTATCCAGGCTTCCCTGCCCCGTTTATTCAGCTGATCAATGACATCCTCCTTCGAAAATCCGCATTCGTAAAGCGGGCTCAGGACTTCCTGCTCTTTGAGTGCTTTCATGCCGGGACGCAGCGCTTCATCATCGTCGGCAACGGTCCCGTCCAGCACATGCCCGGCACCCACCCTAGACGCTTCCTTCCTGGCCAGGGCGAACATCTCATTCTTGCAGATATAGCATCGATTTCGGGGATTATAGCGGAGAGCATCCGGAAGGGGGATATCAACATTCAGGTGTGGCACCTGCAATGCCTCGGCGATGCCGCCGGCCCGCCTGATATCACGCTTCAACGTGTAAGGCGCGAAAACGGTTACCGCGGATACCTTGTCCCCCAGCACCTCCCTGGCGCAGTCGAGCAGGAAGGCGCTGTCAGCCCCTCCGGAAAAGGCGACCACGCATGATCCGAGTTCTTTCAACCGCCGCTTGAGTGCCGCAAGATCACCTTGCATAAAGGCTCCCTTCTATTTCGATTGCTCCGTCCCGTCGTCCCGCTGCTCAAACGCTCGTTCGACAGCGATGTACACGTCCTGAATGCTCACCTCCTTTTCGCGGGCGATGTTCCGGCAATCTTCGTATTCGGGCTTCCACGTGACAAGCGCGTTACCACGGAACGTCCTTTTGATCCTGACCTCTCCGTAATCCGTCATGACAGAGTCGGCATCCCGACGAAGCGTCGTCCGGGACAAACGCTGTTTCCTGAGACCGAGGGTCGTCGTTTCCGTGAGCACGATTTCCTCGACGCCGTCCAGCCGATCCGTGTCGCACAACACGGAAAGTACGACCGCGGGTCGTGATTTTTTCATGATAATCGGCGTCATGAAGGCATCACGCGCCCCTTTTTCAAAAAGCCTGTCGAGAACGTGTTCGTATAGTTCGGGATTCATATCGTCGATGTTACATTCCACCAGCCACACCTCTCCCGACTCGCGACCGGTGGCTGAATGATCCTCACTGTCTTCGCCCAGCATTACTCTCAGCACGTTGGGAATTTCCGTGTCGCGTGTCCCGATCCCGTACCCCACGCCCAGAAGGCGAAAGGACATGCTGTCGCTGAACGTATCGGCCAGTGAAACCAGAACGGCCGCGCCGGTAGGCGTTGTCATTTCATGAGGCGCCCCTCCCGTCCTGACCGGGACGCCCTTCAGTATCTCTACGGTGGCGGGGGCCGGTACCGGCAACGTTCCATGGGCGCAGTGGACGAATCCGCCGCCCAGTTCCACGGATGACGAAGCCACCCGGTCAACCCCGAGATATTCAAAACAGAGCGCTGCGCCCACGATATCGACGATCGCGTCAACGGCGCCGACCTCGTG
>DSBH01000295.1 GCA_011056825.1 Deltaproteobacteria bacterium
AAAGCGGCTGTTTTACGTGGGGATGTAGCTCAGTTGGGAGAGCGCGGCGTTCGCAATGCCGAGGCCAGGGGTTCGAGCCCCCTCATCTCCACCATTTTTTTAAGGATGCATGCCGCCGCGCCGTCCGCCGTTATCGGACGGTTCGTCAACCGGGGCACGCCCCGAAGTTTCCCCATCGCCTCTTGCGCGCCAAACGTTTCCGTGACCAGCCGCCGACGCCGCGGCGGGGGAGAATCTGTAGCGTGCCGGTAACGCCCCTGTAATGAGTGCATAATGAAAAGGGTTAATTCCTTCGCCAAAACGTACCAGGGCAAGGCGCTCATCGCCGATCCCGTTTACACGTACATCTGGTTCACTGTTCCCGTACCGGAACATCCGTCGGAGAAGACCGAAAAAGACTTGATTGATTCCCCGTGGATGCAGCGCCTTCGGCGTATTTACCAGCTTCAGAGCGCCCGCTGGGTGTTCCCGGCGGCCGAGCATACACGGTTTCAACATGTTCTTGGCACTATGCACATGGCGGGAGAATTCGGCCGCCACCTCTATCAGGGGTTGAAAGAACTCTGCCCCGACGCCCCGTCGGTGAATTTCGTGGAGGAATTGCTTCGTGTCGCCGGGATGCTTCACGATGTAGGGCACGGGCCGTACGGACATTTTTTCGACGAGCACTTTTTGAGCCAGTACGGTCTCACGCATGAAATTCTGGGACAGGAGATCATTGTACGGGAACTCGGATCGATTATCAGAAAGATCAGGCGGAGTCCCACGGGCGATTTCGAGCCGGGAGAAACCATTGATCCACGCCAGGTCGCCTTCCTTATCCGGAAACCCCGGGCGCGTGATTCAAAACAGCCCCCGTGGCTGAACCTGCTGCGGCAGCTTTTTTCCGGCGTCTATACCGTCGACAACATGGATTATGTGCGCCGCGACGCGTACATGTCGGGTTTCTCCATGGACATTGTTGATATAGATCGACTTTGTTTTTATTCATTTTTTACCGACGAGGGCCTGACGCTTCATCAGGCGGGGACCTCGGCGTTGAGCCGTTTTCTCAACGCCCGCCTCAACATGTATTCAAACGTCTATTACCACAGGACCACCAGGGCGCTCGACCTGCATCTGCAGGAGATATTTCAGGATACGATGAATATTATTTTCCCCTTCGATCCCCGGGATGAACTGGCGCGCTACCGGGAGTGCGACGAATGGAGTCTTTTTAACGAGACGAAACAGTGGATTTCATCGGATGACCCCGTAAAGAAACGGCTGGGGAAAGAATGGCACATATTCTACACACGTCGTGTCAAGTGGAAAATGTCCTTCTTCGCCGATCTTTCCGTTGATCGGCTGCAGCGGGGGGCCGAGTTCCCCGGCTCGCGCGATTATGAACGGAAAATCAGGGAACACCTGCCGGCGTCGCTGAAAAGGATACGGTTCAGGGTTGACCTGGCGACGCAGGATCCCCGGCCGATCAACCCGATGGCGGAAGGGGAAAAGCGAATAAATATCTACAATCCTTCAACGGACAGTACTTCAAGAGAACCCCTTCGGGACATTTACCGGTTTATTCCGTCCCGGGTGGTTCATTTCAGGATTTTTTCCCTCAATCATAAACATGACGAGGCGTTGTCCCGGGCCGCCGAAAAAATGTTCGAGTCATCGGGGGAAGACCTTTCCACGAATATTTAGATGCCGGCGGGTTCGCGCGGGAAACGTGTCATGGACTTCAGGGAAACAACCGATCTCACTCTTTTCGTAAGGACTTCCGGCGAAGATATCGCCGCCTGGAACCGTCAACGCATCGTAGACGCCCTTATCCGTGAAACAAATGTCGACGCGGAAACCGCCGAGGCGATCAGCCGAGAGGTGGAGCACCAGATAGCCTCGTCGTCCATGGGATTTCTGACGGCGCCCCTTATACGGGAAATGGTTAATGCGAGGCTTATCGAACGGGGGCTGGAGAGCGCAACGAGAATGCACGCCCGCCTGGGGTTTCCCCTGTGGGACGTGGATCATCTCATGCTGTACCAGAACAAGGAAAATGCCAATGTCCCGCATACTCCCGAGGGGACCAACCTGATATTCGCCGAGGGAATCAAGCGCGATTACGCGCTGTTAAAGGTGTTTTCCGACGAGGTCGGGTACGCTCACCTGACAGGTGATATTCACTTGCATCACATCGGTTTCATCGACCGGCCTTATTGTTCATGCCAGTCCCTTGAATACATCAAAAAATTCGGACTGAACCTTCCCGATGCGCCTGCCGTGGCGGCGCCGGCTGAACATGCCGAGGTCCTGCTCGCCCACATGGTGCGGTTCGCCGCAGCCCTGCAGGGACATTTTTCGGGCGCCATCGGATGGCTCGACGTAAACGTGCTGTTTGCGCCCTTCCTCGAAAAATTGTCAGACGGGGCGGTGGAGCAGCTGTCGCAGATGCTGGTCTATGAGTTCGCGCAACAGGCAGTGGGGCGGGGCGGCCAGACCATTTTCACGGACATTCACCTGCAGTGGGAGGTGCCGCCGCATCTGCGAGACGTGGAAGCCGTCGGACCGGGCGGCGTTCCGACGGGCAAATCCTACGGGGAGTATGGCGCTCATGCCCGGCGGTTTCTCTGGTCTCTTTTTGATGTTTACCGCAAAGGCGATGCCTCGGGACGTCCATTTACATTTCCGCGCCCGCTCGTTCACATAACTGAGGAGTTCTTCAGGACCGACGGCCATGAAGCGTTTCTGAAACACGCCTGCGAGGTAGCCGCCGAAAAGGGGAATCCGGCGTTCATTTTTGATCGCGACGACGCGCTCAGCCTGTCGGAATGCGGATATATCCTGCGGGAGGCCGCCGGAAAGCCGGAAGAAACGCCGCAACCCTGGACCATGAGATATGCCGCGATTCAGAACGTGTCCATCAATCTTCCCCGACTGGCCTACAAGGCGGGCGGTGACGAGGAACGGCTGTTCTCGCTCCTTGAACGGCGCATGGAGCTGGTGGCACAGGCCCACGAACAAAAAAAATATTTTATCGAACGACTGCTGTCCCACGGCGCTGACGGGCCCCTGTCCATGCTGACCATGGATCTTGATGGGTCCTCGTACCTGAGCCTTCCCCGCGCGACCTATCTTATAGGCGTCGTCGGTCTCAATGAGCTGGTGAAACGCCAGAAGGGAGCGCATCTTCATGAATCAGAAGAGGCCCGCCGTTTCGGCATCGACTTCATAAAAAAAATGAAGGAAATCGCCGACAGCCTGAGCGCTTTGTACGGTATGAATTTCATACT
>DSBH01000280.1 GCA_011056825.1 Deltaproteobacteria bacterium
ATTCTATAACATGCTGGGGACATACAGAAATGCACAAACCGCAACCTTTGCAGATGTCTTGTTGAATGAGAATATGTCCCCGGCGTGTCGATGTGCCGTTTTGGGAGCGCGCCATTCGATGTCAGCCTTCCGGTGTGCCGTGATAGCCGTATTTCAGGAGAAATCGCAACGTTGACAGTATGCTGTGATTATGACTCATGGGAAGAATTGTCAAGCATTAAAATGGAAATCGGGTCAACGTCGCGTGAAGATACTCTGCATAAAATTAAAATTTTCTGCTATAATAATAATTTTATGTATCGGTAATTACTGAATTGTCTAAAAAGTCGAATACTACTAAGGAGATCGATATGGATGTCTTGTTGAACGCTCAGGTCTCGGTGCCATTAACGCAGATCGCCGCACTCCTGATTCTGGGCACGATCATTATTCTGTGGGGCAAATTCCGTATTGCCCTGATCCTGATGTATCTTTTTCTTTTCTTCTGGGGATACCTGCTTACCGACTCTATCGATTTCGTCAAGGCAATTGACGACATGAACCTGGAAACGGCGGCGGTTTATTATGGCTTCGGTATTCTCATCGCCGTTTTCGTCGTTATCGGAATGCTGAAATCGAATGATTGAGACAATAAGTATGCGTTTCAAATCCGCGCGGCTGATCAACGAACACGTTCCCGGCGGGCTGAAGGGTTCGTGGCTGGTGTTATGTCTCGGGGCTGTTCTTCCGGTTCTCTTCTGTTTTTTTCTGGGGCATCCGATAGACGCCGAGGCAGGAGGGGCATCGCCTTTTCTTCGTGGTGAAAGGCTTACTTTCCTGGTCACCTGGGGAGTCATTCCGGTGGGTGAGGGCATCCTTGAAGTACATCAGGACGTTGAAATTGACGGTGAAAAGGCCCGGCATTTCAGCATGATCGCCAGGACCAACGGGTTCGCGGATATTTTTTACAAGGTTCGCGACCGCATGGACGGATACACCGACGTGGAGCTGACCCGTTCTCTCCGGTATACCAAGGTAAGCGAGGGTTCAAGCAAGCGAAACGTCGTAGTAACATATGACTGGAATGAAATGCGGGCGCGCTATTTCAATCATGGACAGGAGCATGCCTCGACGGCGCTGAAACCGCGTTCGTTCGATCCGCTGTCGATGTTTTACGCTTTTCGTTGTTTCGATCTTTCCCCGGGTATGACCATGGAGATTCCCGTTTCGGACGGAAAAAAGACCATTGCCGGGCGGGCCGTCGTTCAGGAACGTGAAAATATTTACGTACAGGGGACCGATTATGATACCTATCGCGTCAGCGTGGACATGGGGAATGTGGAGGGAGTATTCAAGAAAAGCAGGGATGCCGCGCTGCTGATATGGGTTACGGTGGATGATCGGCGCATGCCCGTGCGCATGAGGAGCAGCGTTGTCGTCGGCAGCTTTACCGTCGACCTGGTCAGTGCCGAACATATGGACTGAATGTCACGGATAGCCGCTATTACAGAAAATACTTGACCTTCCCGGCATCAATTGCAATAGTATTCAGCGCTGACTCTTCTGTTTTTTCTTCGCCCACCTCGCCCGTCGCGATGCTCCCTTTTCTTTACCATAACGGGCGTGACACTGACGGTGCGGAGCTGCCCGGCAGTATGGTTGATGGAGGAAACGTCATGAAAAATTTTCACACACTGCAGATTCGGTCGAAACGTGACGCCCGCCTTCTGGCACAAAGAATCAGGCAGTTGGATAAGGACTTCTACTATCATCTCCCGTTGGTGGGAGGAATGGAAGGGTGCTTTATCAACATACGCTGCGATCCTAAATCGAACATGTGCGAGATCTACACCTCCATTCCGGGAAGCAGGGACGAAAAAAGCACGCGTATCGCCGAACTGGTGGAGTATCTCTGGAAGGAACGCAAGTTTATCAATGCGGAGCTGAGACGTCCGGAGTCTGAATGGTACGGACGTATCACCGTCAATCGCTGACCTGTCGCGACACGTCCGGGCCAAAGGCCACCGGCGTGAAGAGATCGTGCAGGAGCAGTACCGGTGTTCATCGACTTTTTCAAGTGAATATTAAGAATTATCTTTCGGTTAGACGAGCGTCCCGGTGAAACGACGAAGAGGTTTTCGCCACCGCCTCTTGTCTCCAAGCTGCCAGTTCTATGAGGAAAAACGCTAACTACATGTATTTATTTATTATTATCAGGTGCCTTCAATCTATGCAAAGAGCCATAAATTTGAGGTTTTAAGGGATTTGCGTGACCTGTCAACATGGTTATTAACAGGGTTGTTCACACTGCTGTGGATGACCGGCTGTGTTGTGTCCCCGCCTTGAAGAAATTCCAGACGGTTACAGGTGAAAGCGCGTCATATGGTGTGGAACAGCTCGCAAGCAGAGGTTTTCGCCGCGTCGATTTCCGGTTCATTAGATCCCGCGGCTGTATTCAGAGAATCAGATTGAGAATTCCTCCCACTACAATCGACGAGGTCAGCATGACGGTGAGAGACTTGAAAAAATCAACCATTCCGAGCTCACGGTAGAGAACGACAAACGCCGCGATGCAGGGGAAGAACATGGTCAGCACCACCGACCCGATGACCATCTGTTTCGCCGTCATTACTGTCGCGCCCAGCATGCCCAGTGCGGCGTCCTTTCGCAACATGCCGATCACAATCGCCGTCACGGAATCTTCGGGCAGTCCCAGTATGCCGGTGACCACAGGCGCGGCAAAACGCGCCGCGGCATCGAAAACCCCGATAAAAAAGAGCATGTTGACAACGATTATGGCCAGCAGGATGATAGGCACCGCTTCACGGAGAAACCCCTGCACACGCATGTTCAGTTTCTGAAGGACGGTCCGTACGGGAGGAAGGCGGTACGGCGGAATCTCGATAAGAAGCTCGGGGCTCAGTCCCTTCATTATTCGGTTGAGTATCAGGCCGATGATTACCCACACGACCAGAAGCGTGCCGTAGACCATAAGGACATACTCGGTGCCGAATGCCCCTACCAGGCCGAAAATCATTGCCTGCGCCGATGCGCAGGGAACGGCGATGGCTACCAGCGTGGCGGCTATGAATCGTTCACGGCGGCTTTCAAGAACGCGGGTTGCCAGAATGGCGGGCACATTGCAGCCGAGGCCCAGCAGGGTCGGAATAATCGCGAAACCGTGAAGGCCGAAACGATGCATGGTGGTATCGAGCAATACGGCCAGGCGGGGGAGGTAGCCCACGTCCTCCAGGATGCCGAGTATCAGGTAAAAGGCGATAATATAAGGCAGGAC
>DSBH01000206.1 GCA_011056825.1 Deltaproteobacteria bacterium
CACCAAGAAGGATGCAAAAGACGAACTGCGAACCATTGAAGACCAAGTTTCAAAGGGCTGTTATATACCCCTGAACAAAGCTTCAACGTTCAAGGAAGTCGCTGAACAGTGGCTTGAATTCAAGAAACCCTATATCAGAGAAACAACCTGGAACGTTTACAATATCCACGTGGACCACCATTTTAAGGAACTGGCAGACGTTAAAATCAGCAAGGTTACAACACCGGCGGTTGAGAGCTGGATTAGTAAACGGCAAGGCGAAAAAATGAATCTTTCGACTATGCGGAAAATCCTTGTCACGTTCAACCAGGTTATGGCTTACGCAGTCCGACACAAAATGATTGACAGTAACCCTGTCAGGGACGCTGAAAGACCGCGAAAGTCTATTAATGACAACACCGGCGGGGGAATAACCGTTCTTGACCCTGGACAGATCCGGGCGCTTCTGGAAGCAACGCCGGGGCAGAAGTACAAAACCCTTTTCATGACCGCAATTATGACTGGCGCGCGTCAGGGTGAGATACTAGGCCTGAAATGGTCCGACGTGGATTTTAAAACGAAGCAAATTCACATAAGACGGACCTTCAACCACCAGCGGTTTTTTCCACCGAAGACGCGGGAAAGCATACGGGCTATTGATTGCGCGCCTTCCTTGATTCAGGCGCTTGCGTCGTGGAAGCTGGTTAGTCCGCAGAAAAAAGACGATGCCCTTGTTTTTGCAAACGAGGCCGGGGAACCAATGAACTATTCAAACATGGTACAGCGGCACTTTCAGAAGGCCTTGAAGACGGCAAGCATTGAAAGGATTCGCTTTCATGACCTGCGGCACACATACGCAAGCCTTCTTATTCAGCAAGGCGAAAATATAAAGTACATTCAGAGCCAGCTTGGTCATTCAAGTCCGACGGTCACGCTGAACGTCTATGCACATTTGATGAAAAGCGAAAACCAGGCGGCTGCTTGCAGGCTTGAAAACACCATTTTTTCAGTTGATGGTAGCAAAATGGTAGCAGAAAATTGAAAGGGCTACAGGATAACCCGTAACCCCTTGAAATCATGGTAGGCGGTACTGGATTTGAACCAGTGACTTCTACCGTGTGAAGGTAGCACTCTCCCGCTGAGTTAACCGCCCTGACGAAGGTGCAAACGATAGCCCAAAGAAAAAATGAATGCAAGTCCAAAAAATATCCGATTTGACCCGGCAACGGGGCATACTTTCAATAAACTTTTTTAAATACAACGGGTTATAATGCGGAATAACGATTGACCGCCCCGATTTCATTTCGTACAATAAAAAATATTATTGTGCTCCGCGCCCGCTCCGGCGGCAACGCGTAACAGTTGTGCACAAGGGAGGAACGCCATGAAAGCCGCCATTATTTTTACCGGTACCGGCCCCATCCTCATTCTCACTTCCTACGATTCTCTCATAAATCCGGATCTCGTGGAAAAACTCAAGGCCAAAGGCATCGTAAAGTATATCGCCACGGAGCTTCCACTTGAATCGGTTCAATTGCGTTACGGTTCGCATTTCACGATTGTCATGAACGATCTCAAACAGACCGATGACTTGCGGGTTCTCGACTACAACGGTCATAACATTCTCGGAACCTTCTCATTCCAGGAAATGGGGCGCCCGGTGTATTACGAACCCTGAACGAACTCCGTGACGGGACGGACGGGGAGTCCTATCACATCGGAGCGGCCATGTTTCGAGGTTACGTCCGATTTTCAGGCTCCCCTGAACCGGGGGGACCGTTTTTCCGCGAAGGCCGTCATGGCTTCCCGGCAGTCGTCCGTTGATAACAGCAGCATGTTTTTGTGAACGGCCAGGGCTATTCCGTCCCGCACCGTGGCATACCTGCTGTAATTGAGAACTTCCTTCGTGTTTTGAACCGCCAGGGGGGCGCTCTCCTTAATTTCCCCGGCGAGCTTGTTCGCGCCTTCCATCATGGCCGTCTCGTCGGGATACATCATGTTGACGAGCCCCATGCGCTCGACCTCGGCCGCCGAGAAGAATCGTCCCGTGTAGGCCATCTGGCGCGTGAAGGCCTGCCCGATGATGTGGGGAAGCCGTTGCAGGACACCCATGTCCGCCACGATGCCGATCCGCGCCTCCCTGAGTGAAAACGTCGCGTCCTGCGTACACAGGCGCAGGTCGCAGGAAGCGATCATATCAAGGCCGGCACCCACGCATATGCCGTGCACGGCCGCGATGACCGGCTTGCTGCACTCCTCGATGGCGTGGCAGCACTCGAAGATGTTCTTGTCGTGAACGGGGACCTGAAGCATATTTTTCGGACTGCCCACCAGTCCCCGCTCGAGGGCGTCCTTCAGGTCCAGACCTGCCGAAAATATGCGGGCGTTGCTCTTGAGAATAACCACCCATACATTGTCATCCTGTGACAATGCGTGAAACACCTCCGTCATTTCCGTCGCGAGCTCGTAATTCAGCGCATTCAGGGCCTTCGTTCGGTTGAGCGCGACCACGGCCACGTGATCCTCCGTAGTCACCTCGATACAGTGGTATGTTTTCATGCAGAAACCTCCCGGAATCATTATATGTCGCACTCTCAACAGGACATCATGCCGCCGTCACGACCGCATTCCGCCGATGCGAACAAGGAACTATCATCAATTCTTCTAAAAAACAAATACAGAGACGAACCGGAGACACACGTTTTTCGACGATTCCAGACGCCGGTCAGCGAGTCTCCCGCGGCCCGTTTCGAATAGAATGAACTACAGCAGTTTCACCAGGTCAAGGCCTGGAACCCCACTTTCCCGGGCATGTGACAAGGCCTCCTCCGAGCCGAGAATCGTTATTCCGCCTTCTTTCACGACTTCATCCAATACATCCGCGAAGGCCCGAAAATCATCCGTCGTCGTGGCCAGCACCTCGTCGCGTATACGTTGCCGTTCCTCCTCGCTTATTCCCGCGATATAACGGGCCATCGAGGTATATCCCTTTGCGTCGGGAAACTGGTAGGCATCCATGTCCCCCACGGCCCCGATGACGGCCTTTGTCACTTCCTGACGGGTCATTTTTTTCTTTCGAAGGAAATGGGCCGTTTCGTCGAAAATCGCGAGGGTCTCACGTACATGAGGATCCCGGTACGAAACGAAGGTCAGGACCCCTGAAAGACGGTCAAAGGAACAAAAAGCGCCGTAGGCGCCGCCCTGAACCCGGACGCGGTCCCAGAGCCAGGAATTTCTCAGATAGCGCGTTATGACGCCCGCCGAACCGTGGTACCGGTAGCCCAGGCTGTAGA
>DSBH01000124.1 GCA_011056825.1 Deltaproteobacteria bacterium
AATGGAAGGAGTTGCTTGTCAAAAGAAATATACAAAGAAATCCGCCTCCGCAATGTCTTCCGCCGCTCCTTCGGGCGTGAACGCCGAAGCGCCCGCTTCCCGGCAAAGCGGCGATCAGGCAATGGCGGCGATATACCGGTACATCATCCAGAAGTGCGAGAAGGTTCCCGCCATGACGAACAGGTGGAATATTTCGTGATATCCAAAATATGACGGCCAGGGATCGGGACGTTTTCCGGCGTAGATGAGAGCACCCGCCGTGTAAAATATTCCACCGGCGAGAAGCCAGAGCAGCGCCCCGGGCTCAAGAACCTGCACCAGCGGCCAGATACCGACAATGGCAAGCCATCCCATGCCTACATAGAATGCTGTTGAAACAAGCCGGTTTTTACCGACATGAAAGAAATTAAGCACTATGCCGACAAAAGCGAAAAACCAGACGGCGCCGAACAGGCTCCAGCCCCATCCCCCTCGAAGCGCCACGAGACAGACCGGCGTGTACGTGGCGGCGATGAGGACGAATATCATCATGTGATCGAGTTTTTGAAGCCGGGCCCGCACCTTACCCACGGCGGGAATCCAATGATAGATCGTGCTGGCCGTGTACAGAAGAATCATGCCGGCGCCGAAAATGGAGAAGGAAACAACGTGCCAGGGTTTCCCGGCGACGGCGGCCTTCGTGACGAGCAGCACCAGGCCGGCGACGGCGAGGCAGGCGCCGATGAAGTGAGTTAACCCGCTTACCGGATCTTTTACCATGACGGACATAATAATAACCTTTCCCGCACACCTGTATCCCAGACGCCGGCAAAAGGCAAGTTCCGATACAACGCAATCAACGGTTGCTTCCCTGTAGGACAAACCATTGAGTCACCAGTATGAAAAGTCACAAGTAGTACAGTTTGAAAAGTCGAGGGATATAACAAAGGTGGTACGGACGACCGGCCTTCGACAGGGCCTGTCTTGAGCTATGCCGAAGCGCTTCATCCACTGAAGGGGGCACACGATGCAAAATGGTGTGGTCGACAACCGGTCATCCTGGGCCATTCGGTATGGCCACCTACCGGTCATCCTGAGCCCTGTCGAAGGATAGACCGGGGAAACAAGAGTCGGACAATACGCAGTACCTTCCCCCGGGGACGGGACGTTCATCTTTCAAGGAAAAACGGTTCATGGCGATTCAGCTTGTCTCGTCCCTACAGCAAGCTCGGTGATTCGGTCTGAATGTGCACCGGGCAGCACATGTCGAGCCGAATCAACGGGGTGTTAAACTGCCTGTACCATGAACAGACCGAACCAATCGCGGATTTCGGGACGACAGTCGCCGACCGGTTTCTTCCGAAGAACCTTGCATGTTACCCTGCCGTGCGGTATAGATGACGTTCAAAAAAACAGGGCCTGCCTGCAAGGGCCCCGTCAGGGGAGGGAACACAATGGGCAAAGGCGATCAGCGCACCCGTAAAGGAAAAATACACAGGGGAACATTCGGGAAACTCCGCCCCCGAAAGAACAAGGCTGAACAAACCGAGCAATCCGGCAGAAAGAAGAAGTAACTCGTGACTATTTCCATCTCCAGCCTGGGTTCGGGAGGACTGATCGCCAATTATTACTGCGAGTCATCCTGCCGCCATTGCCTGTACAGAAGCGGTCCCCGGTGGCCGAGGGATTACGCGACATACGAAGAGGCACTTGAGGATTTCGCCATTATGGCAACACTCGGCTCGCCATCTATTCATGTCAGCGGCGGTGAACCTCTCCTGGACCCGGATGGTCTCTGCGGCGTACTCGACGCCGCGCGCGACGCCGGTATATCACTTCAATACGTGGAAACCGGCGGCTCATGGTACCGGGATATGGATTCAGCCTGCGCCCTCCTGGAAAAACTCGGGTCGCACGGTCTTCACACGCTGCTCATCTCCATGAGCCCTTTTCATAATGAGTTCATCCCCTTCAGCAAGACCAGGAGCGTCATCGAGGCCTGCCACCGTTCGGGAATCTCGCTCTTCCCCTGGATCGCCGATTTCTACCTCGACCTGAGCACCTTCGACGAAAGCAAGCCCCACTCACTGGAAGAGTACGGTCGGCATTTCGGCGAAGACTATCTCGAAGATCTGCCCCGGCGGTACGGCATCGTCCCCGGCGGCCGCGCTCTCGACTATTTTCAGGGCATGACCCGCGAACACTCGATCGAGGAACTGGCCGAAGAAAAGCGTGACGGCTGTTCAGAGCTGGCCGATACAAACCATTTTCATATTGACCTTTACGGTAATTACATTCCCGGCATGTGCGCCGGACTTTCCATCGCGAAAGAGGATCTGGGACATCCCCTTGATCCCGACGAATATCCATTGATCACGCGCCTTGCCGAAGGCGGTATCGGAGCACTGCTGCCATGGATCACCGAGCGATACGGCTTCAAGCCCTCGAGAAAGACATACACCACTGATTGTCAACTCTGTTATGAAATGAGACGTTTTCTGGTGGTGGAGCGGGACGTACGTTCCAGGGAACTTCAGCCCCGCAATCACTATTTTTTATAGCTTGATCGACACTCTGAACAATTCGAATATCGATTACGCTTCCGATCATCCGCGACCGTCGCCGCATTTTTCCATGGCACAAAGACGAACGAATGTCTTCACCTTCGGTGGGAAAGGGATAGTTCTGATGAGACGGTGCCTGACACTCCTGCTGATCTTGCTCGTGGCGGCCTGTTGCCGGGAATCAACGGGGCGGGGAATGGTGGACAAGCCTCTCCTCAAATCGATTCAGGTGCTTGCCGCATATCCCCACGATCCGGACGCCTTTACCCAGGGTTTGCTACTCCACAAGGGGCTCCTGTATGAAAGCACCGGCCTGTATGGCGCCTCGGAACTGAGAAAGATTGAAACGCAAACAGGCGTCGTGCTGCAACGCCGGATACTTCCGTCGGAATATTTCGGCGAAGGTCTTGCGATTGCCGATCATCGCCTCGTCCAGCTTACCTGGCGTGAGGAAACGGCCTTCATTTATGACGCCGATTCCCTTGAACCGCTCGGCCGTTTCACCTATGAAGGCGAGGGCTGGGGTCTCTGCTGCGACGGCGAGTTCTTCTACCGCAGCGACGGAAGCGACAGGCTCTTCATCCATGATCCCCATACGTTCGACGTGCTGGATGTCCGCCGCGTCACATGCGAAGGAGAACCGGTGGAAGGGTTGAACGAACTCGAATGCGTCGGCGCCTCTATTTACGCCAATATATATACCACGAATCACAT
>DSBH01000171.1 GCA_011056825.1 Deltaproteobacteria bacterium
ATTAAAACGCCATGCGAATGTCGATCTTGACACCATTCGCCCGTGCTGGAAACGGCTTCAGGGGGAAGGTGAAAACGATACGGGGAGGGCAGCCATGTCAGAGGCAGCTGCGAATAAAACAATAGACGATATTACTAAACGGTACAGGGAAAAAACCGAAAAATCCGCCACACTGCACGGCGAAGCGTCCATATACATGCCGGGCGGACACACCAGGGACGCGGTTAATTACAAGCCATACCCGGCGTTTATCGACCACGGCAGGGGCTGCCGTATTTACGACCACGACGGCCACGAGTATATCGATTTTCTCAATAACTACACGTCGCTCATCCACGGGCACTGCGACCCGGATATCATCGCGGCCGTTCAGGCGCAGCTTCAAAAGGGCTCATCCCTCTGTTCGCCGTCCGCCCTGCAGATTGAGCATTCAAAAATGCTGTGCGGCCGCACCCCGTTTATCGAAATGGTCCGCTATACCAATTCGGGCACCGAGGCGACGATGTTCGCTATTCGCACCGCCCGGGCGGTCACGCAGAAAGACATGATCATCAAGCTCGAGGGCGCCTATCACGGCACCCATGACGACGCGAAAGTGTCGATGATACCCGACTTCGAGCCGGGGGATCTTCCGAAGCCGCATCTGGAAGGATCGGGCATAGCCCAGAGCACCCTTCTGGACGTGGTCATAGCACCGTTCAATAACCTCGACGCCGCTGAAACCCTCATGAAACGGCACAGGGACAAACTTGCCGGCATTATCGTCGAGCCCTACCTGGCGAGCATGGGCACCATTGTCCCCAGGCCGGGATACTTAAAGGGACTTCGCGAGCTTTGCGACCGGTATGGCGTACTCCTCATATTCGACGAAGTGCAGTCGTTCCGGGTGAGCGTCGGAGGGATGCAGGTCCTTGAAAACGTGCGGCCCGACATCAGCGCGGTGGGGAAACTCATCGGGGGCGGTTATCCCGTGGGGGCATTCGGCGCACGCCGGGACATCATGGAGCGTTTTTCCCTGGACATGCTGGACCCCAGGGCCATCACCCATTCCGGGACCTTCAACGGCAACGAAATCACGATGGCCGCCGGCATCGCCTCGATGAAAAAGTTCGACCAGAAGGCCGTGGACCACATCAACGGGCTGGGTAAAAGGATGATGGACGGGTTCACCGGCGTGTTTAAAAACCTGGGCCTCAGGTGTCAGGCGACGGGAATCGGCTCGCAATGCAACATCAACTACACCGATAAGGAAATCTCCAACGCCCTGGATTTCGTCATGGCCCTGGTGCCGTGCCTGGAACTACAGAAACTGCTGCACATTGAGCTGCTCAACCAGGGCATCTTCGCCGCCTGCCGCAATGAGTTCGTCATCTCCACACCCATGACGGAAAAGGACGTGGACCTTTGCGTGCGGAAAGTAAAAGAAAGCTTTGAATTATTAATGCCCTACATCAGGGAGAAAACCCCGCACCTGCTCTAATCACATGCGATGAATGTGTTCATGCATTCGACGGCAGGGTATCGGCCATGACGTGAAAGGAAGACACGGAAGGAATATGAGCAAATAACGGAGTTGCTCTTTGAGTAGGGAGCTCTCTTCTGAGATATGCCTTAAATTACACTAATGGAGTCAATCTTTGCTGAAAGAGACATCCGGTAGAGGGAATACTATCGATACGTCCCCGGCTCTTGACGGAGAAGCTGTTATCAACCGGCATCGAACGTTTACGCCTGCCGATCAAAATGCCGTGTATTTCCGCACCGCCCTGGATTCATTCCGCCAGGAGGGCTTCATGCATGTATTGGCGGACAGAATCCGGCAGGTCGAAGCGAATGATGAGGTCAGGGAAATCCTCCTACAGGCGGAGAGATTGACCACTGAGGCAATCGCCCGCAGGCTTACGCCGAGTCCCCTCGACGGTGAAACCGCGTCCGAAAGGCTCTTTCAGGAGATCGAGCAGATTGGGATGATCCAATCAACCTTGCTGGATGCGCTGGAAACAGAGCGAAGAATCTCTGCCGGCGGTCCGGACACAAAAGCGCCGGGAGACACGCCATTGTCCCGGGTTTGTCTGGGGTTTAGTCAGGCGATGAGCAGGGTTCTCCATGCGGAGCTTCCCTATGTCGCGCGCAGAGGTGACGACGTATCGCTCAATCACGGAACCGTGTTTCTCGAGAGCCAGGGGCTACGGATACACATCGGCCCATTGTCCGACCGGATCGGCCTTCATACGGCGTATATCGGCCCCCGCAGAAGTTTCGGACACATCCATAGTTCCCGTCTCACCGAAAAACCCAACTGGGAATACCACTTCGTCCTGCCCGGGCAGAAGGGCAGCCACGTGGTGGGGGATTTTCGATGCGACATGGATTATAACGACGGTGATATCGTCGGGGTGCCGGTGGACACGCCGCACGGCGGCTACAACCATGACGCCGCGCCCCTGGAGTTGCACTTCTGCGCGGGCGGGAACATTCCGTGGGATTACCCTCCGAAAGACCTTTCTCCATACGACGTCTCTCAATCGGCGTATACAAAAGATTTAAGCAGAGTCAACGGAGTATCGCTCAAGCCCGCCCTTGAAGGGCTCGGCCCGGGCATCCATACAATTATCGATCCCCAAAAACCGGGGAGGTCATACGGGATCACGTTCAGTGCGGTGGTCGCGGCCGGACAGGGAGTCGAGTGGGAAAGCATGGGCGAACTGGTTCAGGTCTGGTCCGGGCACGGCACCATGGAAGTGACAGGGACCGCGATGAACGCGCGTCTTGGGCCGGGCGATAAGTGCGCCCTGCTTCCCGGCGTACGCTATCGAATCGTCTCTTCCGGAACCGCTGTTACCATGCTGAAATTTGCCATGGTCGATTTATAGAGACGGAACGCGGAAAAACGGCGGGACTGTTGAAGAATGAAATGCAAAGGAGAATGCAGCCCATGGGAAAGAAGAATAAACTGATCATTTGCGCGGCCCTTACGGGAGGGCTCACTACCAAGAACAACAATCCCAATGTCCCCTATACGCCCGAGGAGTTCGCCGAGGAGTGCTTTCACTGTTATCAGGAAGGGGCGAGCATTGTACACCTGCACGCGAAGGACCCGGCGTCAGGCTTCGCGACCATGGATGTTGAAGCTCACAGGAAAATCCTCGACGCCGTGCGCGCGAAATGTCCGGAGCTCATCATCAATATCAGCACGGGATCCGCGATGGACACTCCGGAGGTGCGGATCAGGCCGGTCGAAGTCTTAAGG
>DSBH01000277.1 GCA_011056825.1 Deltaproteobacteria bacterium
CACAGGCGGCTCCGTCTCCCGAGAAGTCCAGACCCGTCGAGCAGGCTGATCACCGATTCCGCGTAGGTGCGGGGGCTTTCCAGTACCTTTACGTAGGGAGATTCACGGCAGGACAGGGATTCACAGATCGTGTACTCCTGCATCAGATCAACCGCTTTGTCGCGGTAAAAATCGGCGGTGCTGTTTATACCTTCCATGCATCCCCCCTGTCGCCCCGCGAAACTCCTTTCCCGGACGGCGATACCGGTTCCCTCAGTTTCGCATTGAATTTAAACGCATCTTCATATATTGATCAAACCTTGTTTTTGCAAGGGAGGAATTGTTATGGGACTGACTCTGACCGAGAAAATCCTTCGGCCGCACCTTGTCGACGGCAGTCTCGTTCCCGGTGAAGAAGCGGGAATAAAAATCGACCAGACCCTGACGCAGGACGCGACGGGTACCATGGCGTATCTCCAGTTCGAGGCGCTCGGACTGTTACGGGTCGCGACAGAACTTTCCATCAGCTATATCGATCACAACACGGTACAAATCGGGTTTGAAAACGCCGACGATCACCGTTATCTCCAGGACGTGGCCCGCAAACACGGCATCCTGCTGTCACGGGCGGGGAACGGCATCTGCCACCAGGTCCATCTTGAACGCTTCGGCGTTCCCGGCAAGACGATGCTTGGTTCCGACAGCCACACGCCCACCGGCGGCGGCCTGGGAATGTTCGCCCTGGGAGCGGGCGGGCTCGACGTGGCCCTGGCCATGGGAGGCCAACCTTTTTATCTCACCGCGCCACGCGTTATCGGCATACATCTCACGGGCAGGCTTTCCCCCTGGGTTGCAGCGAAGGACGTGATTCTGGAAGTGCTCCGCCTGTTTTCCACGAAGGGCAACGTCGGCACGGTCTTCGAATACTTCGGCGACGGCGTCGGCACACTTTCCGTTCCGGAGCGTGCCACCATCACCAACATGGGAGCCGAATGCGGCGTTACCACCTCTGTTTTCCCCAGCGACGACATCACGCGCCGTTTTCTTGAATCGGAGGATCGCGCTCATGACTGGATCGAATTGGCCGCCGACGATGATGCGGATTACGACCGCGTCGTCACCATCGAACTGTCCTCGCTTGAACCGCTGGCGGCGACACCCCACAGTCCCGGCAATGTAAAAACCGTGCGCTCCCTTTCAGGACTTCACGTCGACCAGGTCTGCATCGGGAGCTGCACCAACGGGTCCTACCGCGACCTCGCCGTCGCCGCCTCCATTCTCAAAGACAGGATCGTTCACGAAGATGTGAGTCTTATCGTGGCGCCCGGGTCCAGGCAGGTTCTTGAAAACCTCGCACGCGACGGATACCTGACGGACCTCATCGCCGCGGGCGCGCGCATCGATGAATGCGCCTGCGGTTTCTGCATCGGGAACAGTCGCAGCCCCGGCTCGAAGGCTGTTTCACTCAGGACGTCGAACCGGAACTTTAAGGGCCGTTCAGGCACGCCGGACGCGGACCTGTATCTCGTAAGCTGCGAAACGGCCGCCGCCGCGGCTGTCACGGGGCGCATCACCGATCCGCGCGACCTGGGCATGACGTTTCCCCGCATTGAAATGCCGGCGGCGTTCCGCGTTGACAACGGCATGATCCTTCACCCGGCGGACCCCGACGACGACGCCGGCCTGAAAATACGCCGGGGACCGAACATCGGTCCTCCGCCGACGGGCGAATCCTTTCCTGGAAACATCAACGGAAAGGCGCTTATCAAGGTGGGTGACCAGGTGACAACGGATCACATCATGCCTGCGGGCGCGAGGATGAAGTATCGTTCCAACATACCCCGTTACGCGGACTTCGTCTTCGAACCGATTGATCCGTCGTTCCCCTCGCGCGCCCGCGCGGCAAGAGATGAGGGGTTTCAGGGCATCATCGTCGCGGGGTTGTCCTACGGGCAGGGATCGTCGCGGGAACACGCCGCTCTGTGTCCCATGCACCTGGGCGTTCGTGTTGTCATCGCCAAGTCTTTCGAACGTATTCACGCGGCAAATCTGGTGAATTTCGGTATTCTTCCGCTGGTCTTCGTCGACGAGACCGACTATGACGCCATCGAGCCGGGCGATTTGCTTGACGTGCCGGGGATCAGAAGCATCATAGCGAATGAAGAGGCCCTTACCGTTCACAACAGAACAAAGGAAATGAACTTCCGGGCCGGCTTCAATCTTACGGAAAGGCAGCGGTGGATCCTGCTCGCAGGGGGCGCCCTCAACCTGGTCCGGAAAAAGAAAGGCAACTGAGGCGAGCGACGCCCCGTCCTCGATATCCTCCCGGTCGTCCGGGAAAATAAAGCTGAAAGAGAGGCTCATGGAAAAGGTATCTGTCAAAACACCAATCGTCGAAATGGACGGCGATGAAATGACCCGCGTCATGTGGGCCATGGTCAAAGAGCGGTTGATTCTGCCCTTCGTAGACGCGGACCTCCGTTACTACGACCTGCACGTCGCCAACCGTGACGCCACCGGCGACAGGGTGACCGTCGAGGCGGCTGAGGCCATCAAGAAATTCGGCGTGGGTGTAAAATGCGCCACCATAACGGCTAACGCGGACCGGGTAACCGAGTACAATCTCAAAAAGATGTTGAAGAGCCCGAATGCCACGATCAGGGCGATGCTCGACGGCACCGTTTTCAGGAAACCGATCCTGGCGAATAATATCAGGCCCCTGATTCCCGCCTGGGAAAAGCCCATAATCATCGGCCGTCACGCTTACGGCGACGTTTACAGCGGCGTGGAAATGGCAATTCCCGGACCCGGCACCGCCGAACTTGTCTTCACACCCGCCGGGGGTGGCGACGTACTCCGGGAAGCCATTCACGAATTCACGGGACCTGGCGTCATACAGGGACTGCACAACACCGATGAATCGATCCGGAGCTTCGCCCGTGCCTGTTTCGCCCATGCGCTGGAAGAAAAAGTCGACTTGTGGTTCAGCACCAAGGATACCATCTCAAAAACTTACGACGCCCGGTTCCGGGACATCTTCGATCAGGAATACCGGGACTCCTGGAAGGATCCATTCCGCGAAGCGGGAATAGAATATTTCTTCACCCTCATCGACGACGCGGTAGCCCGTGTCGTGCGGTCAAAAGGCGGCTTTCTCTGGGCCCTGAAAAACTACGACGGCGACGTCATGTCGGACATGATCGCTTCCGCCTGCGGCAGCCTGGCGATGATGACCTCCGTTCTGGTTTCCCCCCACGGCTGGTATG
>DSBH01000166.1 GCA_011056825.1 Deltaproteobacteria bacterium
CGTGAAAATGAACGGCATTGATATCGATGCCGTGTACCTTCGACTCCGCCCGGGCAATGGTCTCGAACATGCGGAGGCTTCGTTGGCGTACTCCGTCCGACAGGGCGGCGGCTGCCAGGATTTTTCTGATATCGTCGAGTTTCCGTTCGTGATGGCCGTGTCCCGCTCCGTCATGCTCCGGAAGTACGACATCGACCTTCGTTCCCGTGATTCCCCGGCGCGACTGTCGAGATATCGCCAGTTCGTATCCGGAAATATTGAGGGCGCGAAGCGACTCGACAAGAAATGCCGGTTCGACGCCCAGGTCAATCATGGCGCCCAGATTCATGTCTCCGCTTATGCCGGCGAAACAATCATAATACAGAATTTTCATCGGTTTGATATCTCCCTCATTGAACAGATTTTTGACACGCGCTTTTAAGCCGGCATCCGGAAAACGCCTGTCCCAGCAGTCACGGCCTGTGTATTCAAGGGAAAAATTTTAAACATCATGAACCCCTATTGCAATATTTTTCCGCTATTCGCCGCGGTCAACGCCGATTGAGCCGGCCGGCATGCTGTAAAAAATGGCATTTCATGATCCATTCGGGAAGTTCAAACGGTTGCATTTTACTACTTTTAATGAAATAACCTTGTCCGTAAAAACCGCGCGGTGACTCATATTCAGAAAAACCGCCCATTCAGAGTTCAGGAGGTTTCATTATGGACATTACGGGAAAAATCGTCGTTGTTACGGGCGGCGCAAGTGGCATAGGGCAAGCCCTTTGCAGAAGGTTCGCGGCGGAAGGGGCAAAATCCGTTATCGCCGCTGATGTCGATGAAGAAGGAGCACGCGCCGTAGCCCGCGAGATCAGGGGCGTCGCCGCGCGTTGCGACGTGCGCGACGAACAGGACGTCATCGACCTGATCGAGCGGACTGAAAATGAAATAGGACCGATAGATCTCTTCTGCTCCAATGCCGGCATCATTGCCATCGGCGGCGTGGAGGTTCCCAATGACGAATGGCAGAAAATCTGGGAAATCAATGTCATGGCACACGTATACGTGGGACGTGCACTGATTCCACGCATGATCGAACGGGGCGGCGGAGCGCTGATGATAACCGCATCAGCCGCCGGGTTGCTCAGTCAGATCGGATCGGCTCCCTATTCGGTGACGAAACACGCGGCGGTCGGCCTTGCGGAAAACATAGCCATCACGTACGGCGGCCAGGGCATTCAAACGTTCGCCCTTTGTCCCCAGGCGGTGCGTTCGAACATGACACAGCAGCATGAGGGGGGCGGCGTGGCAGCCGTGGACGGTCTCATGGAACCGGAGGAACTCGCTGACGTGGTGATACAGGGACTCCGGGAAGAAACGTTCCTCATTCTGCCTCATCCCGAGGTAAAAACCTACATGCAACGCAAGGCGGCCGATTATGACCGGTGGATACGGGGAATGCAGCGCCTTCAATCCCGCTTCCTCGAAGGGTCTCCGCTGAAGCAGCGGTAACGCGGGAAAACGGGCACGGCGGCGGCAACATACTGAAATGACATTGACAAACGAAAACGGGCGTGGTTTAAATATTTACGCTGTATTCACGTCTTTAATTAATTATTTTTCGAAGGCGGCAATGTGGCATAACGGTTGCCGCCCGGCACATGGGGCGGGGGCGTGTCGTTACGCTTACGCAACAAGTTTTCCGCCGGCACTGCCGGCGGGAGGACCTGTTTCTGCCGGGACTGAAAAAAATGATCACCACCGGCCTGAAATGGTCCTTCGTGAACAGGGATGCCCTGCCGGATCCGCTGATTTCCTGTTTCATGGCAGGTTCATCATACTCTGAAGGCAACATAAACTCTTAAAAAAAGGAGGGGCACCATGTCTGGTAGGCGTATGAAATCTTTCTCGAAGGTACTGGTCGCAACGGGTATTGTCGCTCTCGCGGGAAGTTTGTTTCTCTCCGGTTGTTCAACGACGCCCATGCAGCTCAATCCCGACATTACCGATCCCCAGCTTATTGTCAACCCTGCTTCCATACGCCTCGGCGTAGCCAATGTTGCGGGAACGGCCATCGTTTTTGAAGGATCGGGATTCAAACCGGAAGACTCGGTGTTCATATCTCTTATCGGACCCGGGGACACGGACGCGGCCCTTGCGAACGGCACCGTTGAAGCCGATGGAACATTCCGGGCAGTCGCCAGCCCGCTGGCCAAAGTAACGGGAATTCTTCGTGCCAATATAAGCGGCAGTTATGACGAGGACGGCAGTTACAACCAATTTGTGGTCCTCACGAAACCTCTGGTACCGCCCGGTGTTTATACGGCCCGCGCCACGGCGATGCTTTCCGGCCAGTCGGCTGAAACAGACTTCATTATCAAAGAAGCCGCGGGCGCCCAGCAACTGAAAGACTGGCTCGGTATAAAACTTGGGAAAATCGTCGACAAGCGGCCTCGCTAACCGCACCGTCGATGTGCAAAACAATATTATGATCGGTGGACCCGATACGGTCCACCGATCCGGCAGGACGGCGAAAAATACTTGACTTTACCGAGTGGCAACGTATGATGCGCCCCGTCGAGACGGCGGGGCGCCGGACGACAATGTGAATGAAAAAACAGGCGGTGACAGTATGTCCGCCTTTCAAGGAACTGGTTCATGCTTGTCATAGAAGACCTTCAAGTCATGATGGGCGACAAGGAGTTGTTGAAGCATATCGACCTGGAAATCCGGCCGGGAGAAACGCATATTCTCTTCGGACCCAATGGTTCCGGAAAAACCTCGCTGATCATGACTATTATGGGGTATCCCCAGTACCGGGTTACGTACGGGAAAATATATTTCAAGGGCGAAGATATCACGAACATGCCGATCGATGAACGCGCCCGCCTGGGCATCGGCATGTCTTACCAGAGACCGCCCAGCATCAAGAGTCTGAAAACCAGGCACATGGTTGAAATATGTTCCGGCGACTCTGCTGATGTCGATTCCCTGGCCGGAAGAATCAACATGACCGGTTTTCTCGACCGGGATATCAACGTGGGATTTTCCGGCGGCGAGATCAAGCGGTCGGAGTTGCTGCAGCTCATGTCACAGAAACCGGACCTGTTGCTCTTCGACGAACCCGAATCGGGCGTCGACCTGGAAAATATCGCCCTGATCGGCACCACAATTAACGAACTGCTTGAACGGGATCACACACCGACAAAAGACAAATCAGTCAAGGAGATTAAAAAACCCAGGTCACGCATGGGAC
>DSBH01000118.1 GCA_011056825.1 Deltaproteobacteria bacterium
CCGCTCCTTCTTCGAAGCAACCCTCCGGTAACAGGTCCCCGTTTATGAGAACGGCCTTGGCCGCAATCCGGTCCTGAAGGTTCGCTGCGAACTCCAGTATCAATTCATTGAGCGATTCCATCGTATTTTCACTTTCTCATCATTGATCATCGAATGATTCGGCATTGAATTTTTCTTTTATAAATTTAAGCACCCCCTGAATGATGTCAAGCACGGTCCGCAGGAAGAAGCGACCACCACGCGACAATCGTTCTTTCACCGGGTGCTGTCTTTAATGTTTCTGATGAATCATCACCACATTTTCTTGACTCTTGGGGAGGTTACATTATAATTAATCCTTTCGTACAAAGGAGTTGCTGTATGAATCTTCCGGCCGTAACCGACTCCCTCGATCGCTACATGGCGGAGATACAGAAGTTCAAGATTCTCGACCCCGAGGAAGAATTCAAACTGGCGGTCCGCTTTAAAAAATACGGCGATATGGAAGCGGCCGAACGACTTGTCACGTCAAATCTTCGCTTCGTCGTCAAGATCGCCCACGAGTATAAAAATTACCGCGTGCGCCTGCTTGATCTTATTCAGGAGGGCAATATCGGCCTTATGCACGCGGTGAAAAAATTTGACCCGTACAAGGGATACCGCCTTATTTCCTATGCCGTCTGGTGGATACGGGCCTACATGCAAAACTACATCATCAGAAGCTGGAGCCTGGTTAAGCTGGGAACGACGCAGGCGCAGCGAAAGCTTTTTTTCAAACTCAACCAGGTCAAGCGCAATATCGAGCAACTGTCGGCCAAAAACCCCGAATTCCGTGAGGCAGCAGAATTATTGAACGTGAAGGAATCCGAGGTGATCGAGATGGACCAGCGTATTTCGAACCGCGACCTGTCCCTCGACGCATCGCTTGACAGCGACGGTGAGTCGTTGTTCGTCGATCAGATCGCCGATGAAGATGCCGACCAGGAAGAACTGTTGATAAAAGCCGAACAGCGCGCTCTCGTGAAAAAAAACATTGCCGGCGCCCTGGCAAAACTCAACGAACGGGAAAGCTATATTATTCGAAACAGAATCATGATGGACGAACCGAAAACGCTTCAGGAAATCGGCGATACCTTCAATATCACGCGCGAACGGGCCCGCCAGATAGAAAAAGAGGCGCTCAAAAAGATGCGGCTCGCCCTGCCCTATTTCGAGGACATCGTCGAAGTGAAACCAAAAACCGGGCAGGCGCCCTGAAACAGGAGATCGCTTCGTTTTCAGACGCTCAGAACTCGTCGCGCACCAAGGCGGGATTTTCAAAGCGGGTGTATTCCTTCAGGAAAGTCAGCTTGATTTTGCCGGTGGGACCGTTTCTCTGCTTTCCCACGTCGATCTCGGCGAAACCGCGTTCGGGGTTGTCTTCCGATTTATTGTAAACCTCGTCGCGGTAAATAAACATGATCACGTCGGCGTCCTGTTCTATCGCTCCCGATTCACGGAGATCCGCCAGGTAAGGCCGCCTGTCGGCCCTCGATTCAACCTGCCGGTTGAGCTGCGACAGAGCTATGACGGGCACGTTGAGTTCCTTGGCCAGGGATTTGAGCGAACGGCTGATGTCGGATATTTCCTGTTCTCTCGACACGCTATGATCCCGTCCCCGCATGAGCTGCAGATAATCGAGAACGATAAGTCCCAGCCCCGCCTCGGCTTTGAGCCGACGTGCCTTGGCCTTCATTTCCAGCACCGAGATTGCCGGCGTATCATCAATATACAGGGGCGCCTCGGAAAGTCGTCCCGCCGCCGCTGTCAGCTTCGGCCAGTCCATTTCACCCAGGAATCCCTTGCGAAGCCGTTGCGCGTCCACACGCGATTCCGAGGCCAGCATTCTGAATGCCAGCTGTTCCTTCGACATCTCAAGTGAGAATACGGCGACGGGAATATTCTGCTCGATTGCCGCGTATTGGGCAATGTTGAGCGCGAACGCCGTTTTCCCCATGCTGGGACGCGCCGCGATGATTATCAGGTCTGATTTCTGGAGCCCCGACGTCAGCTCGTCAAGCTTGCCGTATCCCGTGGACACACCGGTAATCAGGGCTTTCTTTTCAAAAAGTGTCTCGATCGTCTTGAAGCTGTCCTTGATGATTTCCTTCATGGGATAGAAGGACGGCTTTACCTTGTGTTCTGATATTTCAAAGACGGCGTGTTCCGCCTCATCGAGCACATTGTCGACGTCGGCGCCGGGATTATAGCTTCGGGTCAGAATACCGGTGGCGGCGCCGATGAGACTGCGCAAAACTGACTTTTCCTTGACGATCCTCGCATAATAAACAATGTTGGCAGCCGAGGGGACCTGGTCGACGAGCGTCGCCAGGTAAACTTCGCCGCCCACCCGATCCAGATCTTTTTTATCCCGCAGTATGTTGCTGAGAGTTACCAGATCGCAGGGTTCATTCCGCTCCGACAGGTCGAGCACGGCTGAAAATATCCTTCGGTGGGCCTCGCTGTAGAAATCATCGGCTCCGATGACCTCGATCACCCCGCTCAGGGCGCTGTTGTCCAGCAGTATACCCCCCAGAACGGACTGCTCCGCATCGAGATTCTGCGGAGGAAGTTTGTGAAGTGATGAATCAACATCTTGCATGGCGTCAGTCTTTCGATACTCAGGTTTCGGGAACCACGTTCACGGTCAGTTCACAGAATACGCCATGATGAAGTTTTACCTTTACCGGGAATGCCCCGATTTCCTTCAGCGGTTCTTCGAGAATAATGTTTTTTCTGTCCACCAGGACGTCCTGGGCGGCAAGCGCCTCCTCGATATCACGGGCTGTCACGGATCCAAAGAGCTTGTCCTGCTCCCCGACTTTTCGTGCGACGGAAACCGACATCGAACCGATGCGCTCGGCCAGTGCCGAAGCATCGGCTTTTTCTTTTTCCGCCCGCGCGGCGAGCACGCCTTTCTCGAGTTGAAGCCCCTTGACATTCGCCTCCGTCGCTTCGAGGGCAAGACCCTTGGGAACGAGGTAATTCCGGGCGTATCCGTTCGATACGTTGACCACGTCCCCCGCCTTTCCCAGGGACGCCACATTGTCTTTCAAAATCACTTTCATCGTATCTGTCTCCTTGTTTCGTTCGGCTTCTGCCGGTCGTCCGGCGAACGGGGCTGTCTTCACGCTCCAGCGTCCGGCCCGGCGGTAATCGGTCCGGAGCCTCCCTGACCCGCACAGTATGAC